>SKLO01000098.1 GCA_007123195.1 Verrucomicrobiales bacterium
GAGCTAAGTCAATGATAAAGAACGAGAAAACGAAGCGCAGCCCGCTGGAGGCGGCCGATCTGCCGGCGGGGGGTTGTCGGGCAGGCGTGCCCAGCTGGGGCTGGCCACTCCCAGGGGAGGCTCATCAGGTCTAGCCAGGGATGACCCGGTTGTCGACGCCGGTCAGCCGGTAGTCGCGGCAGCGGAAGCGGAAAGTGTGGTCCTCGTGGCCGCGGCCAATCAGGTGCAGCAGGGTGGCGTGGAAGTCGTGGATGTCGATCGGATCCCTGGTGACGCCCCAGCCGATTTCGTCGGCCTCGCCGTAGATGTGGCCGCCCTGAATAGCTTGCCGGAATAGCACTTTGACGGGCCAGGTTTGTTCCAGCTGTCCTATGCCCCCGCGCCCCGTCGGAAATTAGTCGCGGAATCATGCCGTTTTCGACGCCAATGTGCAACATGTCGCCGACTAACGACATTGAAACCCCAGTCGCCCCGCCCAAAGGCCGTCGCCGGCCGCGTCTTCGCGCCTGGCTGAAGGGCGTTACGATCGTGCTGGTCTTGTTGCTGACGCTGTATGCGGTGGCGCATGTGGGCGCGCGCTGGCAGTTGGAGCGGACCATTCGGGAGTTGGAGGAGAGGGGCGAGCCAGTGGAGCTTCACGCCCTGCTCGGGTCGCGCGAATCGCTGGACGAGGGGATCAATTTCGGCGCGCTGCCGTGGATGCTGGCTCTGTGGCCATGGGAGGAGGGGGAGGCTTCGCGGCAGGCGCTGGAACAATCGCGGCCGGATGACCTGGCCCTTTGGCTGGCGATCGATCAACTGGTGCCGGACGAAGAGTTTCCACGGCCGATCGCGGTGGTTGAGGAACGGCTGGAACTGGACTTTGCCTCCTGGGAGCGGTTGTTCTACCAGGCCGATGGCTGGCAATGGGTGGCGGCGGACGACCCGGGTCAGGCTCTGCTCGCCAGCACCCGGCCGGTGCACCCTCTGATCCTCGAACTGGCAGCCGAGGCGCGCACCCGGCCTGCCGCCAGTTGGCCGCGGCTCGGCCCGGCCGACGAAGATTGGGAGGGCGACGATGAGGAATGGGCAGGGGACTACTTGAGCGGGCTGTTGCGGGTATCCCGCACGCTGTCGGAACGGGCCTGGGTGTTGTACGCGGTGGGCATGGCCGCGGTGGAGGGGGGTGACGCGGAGCTTGCCTTTGCGGTGGTCGAACTCGGGTTCGCCATGGCCGGTTTGGTGGCCGAGACCAGCCTGATGAACACCTACGGGTTCGCCAACGAGATTCACCTGGCGATGATTGATCTGGTGGGCCGGGGGCTAACGGCGGGGGTGTGGCAGGAGCCGGAACTGGCACGGTTGCAGAATATGGTGCACCGCGCATTGGCGGATGAGTCGGTGTTTTTCGCCCTGCGGCTCGATTGCAGCGTGTTTCAGATGTTGATGCGCGCGGCGGCCGATGACCGTAGTGATTGGCTGGACCAGATCGAGGGGGATGAGGACAAAACCTTCGAGCGGTTGCTGGTGCGCTGGCTGCCGCGGCCGTATTTTGACCACGCCGCCCGGTTCATGATCGAGTTTCACCACGGACAACTGCTGGCGGAGGAATCGCCGCTGCAGCCGGGCGGTCGGCTGCCCTTGGCGGTGGAACTGAGGACAGGAAGCATCTACCCGCTGCTGATTGAATATGGCACCGCTTTTGGCGGACCGGCGCAGATTTACACTCAGTTGACCCGGCATTGGCGGGCGCGGGCGCGGCTGGCGTTGGCCGAGGCGGCGGTGGCGATTGAGCGACATCGGTTGTCTCATGGCGAGTTTGCCGGGGACTGGGACGATTTGCTGGGGGAGTTCCTGGAGACGGTGCCGGTGGACCCGTTCGATGGCCAGCGGTTGCGCCTGACCTGGACCGAGGACGGTCGCCCGCTGCCCTACTCGGTGGGACTCAATCGCGTGGACAATGGCGGCTGGCAGAGCTTCGGCCGGGTCTCGATGGAACTGGTCGACCTGAGCACGACCGGCGACATTGTCTGGCGGGAGTGAGGTTCAGGGCTCGCCGGCGGGACTGCGGGGTTCGCGCGTTTGCAGGGCCGGTTCGAACACGAACCACTGGTCCCAATCCTTGTAGACGCGGCGGAACAGGCGGTGGGACCATTGGCGGACGCAGTCCTCGAGATCCTGCTGGCGGTGGTTGCGCCGGGTTTTGCATTCGAACGGAGGTTCGAAGTCGATCCGGTACCGGTGCCAGCCGCTGCGGGTGATGAACACCGGGTAGAGGGGAGCCCGGGCCATGGAGGCGAGCACCAGCGGTCCTTTGGGCAGGTTCCACTCGAGATCACCGCCGGGCTGGTCCGGCGGGGCGCAGTCGATGCGGATGGGGCTGACGTCGAACAACACGCGATCGCCCTGGATGGCCACCACTTCGCCGTCCTGCAGCAGTTGCAGCAGGCGCATGCCCAGCAAGCGGTCGCTGAGGTTGTAGTGGATGGCGAATTCCGGGTGGCTCTGGTCCTCGCGCTGGCGATTCAGGTAGGCCTGGGTCTCGGCGTTGCGTTCAGGGGCGCGCACGGCATTGACCCGGCGGCCGAAGCGCCCGGCAAAAGCGCGGGCGGCGACGTCGTAGTTGCCCATGTGGGCGGTGATCAGGATGACACCGCCGGGATGATGGCGCATGTGGTCGAGATGTTCGAGGCCGTGGACCTCCCAGGCGAACATCGGTTCGCCAAGCTGGGCGGTGGCGGCGTCGGCCTGCACGCAGGAGAATTGCCAGAACACCCGCCAGCAACGCCACCAGCGGGCGGGCGCGGACAGGTGGGGAAACAGCCGCTGCAGGTTGGAGAGCACGGCGCGCCTCGGTGGCGCGCAGGCGAGGAAAAACAACAGGCAGTAGCCGAGCACGTAGACCGGTACTAGGAACCGCGGCGACGAGGCCGCGCCCCAGTGCATGAACCGCGTCCAGAACGCCCCGTAGACCGAGTAACGACCGAGCCAGCGACGCATGCGCGCACCCGGGCCGGCGCCGGTCGGTGGCGACGGAGGCGGGGCGGGATTGGGTTGGGCGGGTGGTTGGTGGATGGCGGTGGCGGAGGGGGCTTGGAGTGGCGCGGCGGCGGTCCGGCCCTGGACAGGGATCGGTCGGCGGCGGTCAGTCGGGGTAGTGGTGATCGATCGCGGCACCGACGAAGCCGTCGAACAGGGGGTGGGGGGCCATCGGCTTGGACAGGAATTCGGGGTGGAACTGGGCGGCAACGAAGAACGGGTGGTCGGCGATCTCGATGATCTCGACCAGGGTGCCGTCGGGCGAGATGCCGGCGATGACAAGGCCGGCCTGTTCCATTTGCTGGCGGTAGGTCTGATTGAACTCGTAGCGGTGGCGGTGTCGCTCGGTGATGCTGCCGCTCTGGTAGACCCCGAACGACTTGGTGCCGCTGGTGATGTCGGTGACGTAGGTGCCCAGCCGCATCGAGCCGCCTTTTTGCCGGACTTTCTTCTGCTCCTCGAGGATGTGGATGACGGGGTGGGGGGTGTCGGGATCGAACTCCTCGCTGTTGGCGCCCTCGAGTCCACAGGCGTTGCGGGCGAACTCGATGGTGGCGATCTGCATGCCCAGACAGATGCCGAGGAAGGGGATCTTGTGTTCGCGGGCGAATCTGGTAGCGGCGATCTTGCCCTCGGTGCCACGGTCGCCGAAGCCGCCCGGGATCAGCAGGCCGTCAACGTGCCCCATCAATTCGGCCGGATCGCCGCGCTCGAGGTCCTCGGCATCGATCCGGGTGACATCGACCGCGGTGTCGTGGGCGGCGGCGGCGTGGGTCAGGGCCTCGTAGATGCTCTTGTAGGCGTCCTGGAGTTCGATGTATTTGCCCACCACGGCGATGCGCACCCGGCGGGTGGGATTGATGACGCGGTCGACGAACGCGCGCCAGCGGCTGAGGTCCGGTTCCGGGGTTTCCAGCTGCAGGTGTTTGCAGGTGAGGTGGTCAAGGCGTTCCTTGTAGAGCTTGAGGGGCAGCTCGTAGATGGTGTGGGCGACGTCGCGGCATTCGATGACCGCTTCCGGGGCGACGTTGCAGAACAGCGAGATCTTGGCCCGCAGATCCTGTTCGAGTTCCTGCTCGGTGCGGCAGATGATGATGCCGGGGAAGATGCCGATCTCGCGCAGCTTGGCGATGCTTTGCTGGGTGGGTTTGGTCTTCAGTTCGCCGGCCGCCTTGATGTAGGGCACCAGGGTGACGTGGATGAACAGGGCGTTTTCCTGGCCGACCTCCTGGGCGAACTGGCGAATGGCCTCGAGGAACGGCAGGCCCTCGATGTCACCCACGGTGCCGCCGATCTCGGTGATGATGACGTCGCCGCCCATCTCCTTGGCGACGTCGTGGATGCGGGCTTTGATCTCATCGGTGACGTGGGGGATGACCTGGACCGTCTTGCCGAGGTAGCGGCCGTCGCGTTCCTTGCGCAGCACCTCCTGATAGACGCGTCCCGAGGTGAGGTTGTTGAGGCGGGAGAGGTTGGTGTTGGTGAAGCGCTCGTAGTGGCCGAGATCGAGGTCGGTCTCGGAGCCGTCGTCGAGCACATACACCTCGCCGTGCTGGAACGGGCTCATGGTGCCGGGGTCGACGTTGAGGTAGGGATCAAACTTCTGCAGGATCACGCGCAGGCCGCGGTATTCCAGCAGGGTGCCCAGGGAGGCGGCGGCCAGGCCCTTGCCGAGGGAACTGACCACGCCGCCGGTGACGAAGATGTATTTCATGGAGCGAAGGTAGATGGACTGCGATGGGATCCCGACGCCGGACCGGGCTGCGGCACGGAAGCCGGGTCGGTGCCTTGTGCCAGTTGAAAATGCCGTTCCAGCGCGGCCGCCTGGGCGGGCGTGTCGATCCCGGGGGAGGCGTGGGCGGTGAGCACCACATGGATGGCGATGCCGGCGCTGAGGGCGCGCAGTTGTTCGAGGGACTCGACTTGTTCGAGCGGCGCAGGCGGCAGGCTCACGAGGCGCTGGAGCACGTCGATCCGATAGCCGTAGATGCCGATGTGGCGCAGGCTCTCGAAGGGCGGCCCGGCCGGGAAATCGGGGGCAGGGCGACGGAAGAACGGGATCGGCGAGCGCGAGAAGTAGAGCGCGCGCCCGTGGTCGTCGAGCACCACCTTGACGACGTGCTCGGAGGCAATCTCGGCGGGGTCGGTCAGGCGGCTGGCCGCCGTGACCATGGCGATGGCCGGATCCGACCGCAGCAGGGCGGCCAGCTGGTCGATCAGGGCAGGGTCGATCAGCGGTTCGTCGCCCTGGATGTTGATCACATGGGTGACGCCTTCATCGGCCAGGGCGGCGGCGGCTTCTGCACAGCGGTCGGTGCCGCTGGCATGGTCGTCCCTGGTCATCAGCACACGGGCGCCGAAGGCGGTGGCGGCGTCGGCAATGCGCGGGTCGTCGGTGGCCACCGCCAGCAGGTCGAGCTGGCGGGCGTGGCGGCAGCGGTTCCAGACGTGCTCGATCAGGGGCCGGCCGGCGATCGGGTGGAGCGGTTTGCCGGGAAAGCGGGTCGAACCCCAGCGGGCCGGTACCAAGCCGGCCACCACGGCGGGCCGGGGCCCGTGCGTGGCGCTCGCCGCGGGCGGCCCGGGCGACGTGGCTGGTGGCTCCTGCATGGGCTAGGGTGCTGCGTCGCGGGCCGGGTGCAACCCCCATTTTGGGCGCCCGGGGCCGTGATCTGCGAAATGTCCGGGTTGAAAATCCAACGGTTGCCGAGTGGCGCTTGTCAAGTCAAGGTGACGGGTCCATTCAATGACCGGGGCTTGTCAACCGGCCTGCTGGCTGCTAATCGATGAACATGCAAAAATCTCTTCACGGACTGGTGCTGGGAGTGACCTTGGGTTGGCTGGCGGCGCCGGTTGATCACCGGGTCCATGCCGCGCCCGATACAATTGACATCTCCAAGTTCCCAGGGGCCATGATCGAGGACGTGGTGGTGCCGGTGGCCAGCGAGGTGTTCCTGGTGCTGGACAAGCTGGGTGAGCGCAACTGGGCCGGTGAGTTGAAAGTCGGGGATTGGCCGCGCTACACTGATCGCACCGATTTGGCGCTGTTGTTTGGCATGGTGGTGGCGGAGGGATTCATCGCGGTCCAGGCGCAGGATCAGCAGGCGGTTGAGGACATCGGACGCGAGGTGCTGAACCTGGCGCGCAGCCTTGGCATTTACAATGCCGTCCAGCAACACGGCCAGAGCATTCTGAGTTCCGCCAACGACAGCGACTGGGCGGCGATCCGGCGCGAGTTGGATCGGACCCAGAAAACCGTGCGCGACGTCATGCGCGATCAGCGCGACGAGGAGCTGGCGCAGTGCGTCAGCCTGGGAGGCTGGCTGCGAGGCACCGAGGCGGTGGCCTCGCTGGTGAGCAAGGGCTACACCAACGACAAGGCCGAGATCCTCAACCAGCCGCATCTGGTGGAACATTTCCAGCTGGCCATTGAGAAGATGCCTCCGCGGATCCGTGACAAGGAAAACATGCAGGCGATTCTGGTGGGTCTGCGTCAGATCGAGGCCACCATGGGGCAGCATGAGGACGTGCTGCCGGTCGATGGGGTGAACGCGGTGCTGGGCACCTGCGGCCGCCTGGTCCAGAGGCTTTACGGGACGCAACCATGAAATCGCCCACCATTCAACGGAGTGTGCACCGCTCCCGCGTCGCCCCCGGCCTGATGGTCGGCGGGGGGTGGCTGGTGATGATCTGGATCGGTCTGGCCGGGTGGATCCCCGGAGCGGGCGCCAGTGACGCCAACTTTACCGACGCCATCACCAACGCGATGGAGGCGGCGCTGCCGCAGGTGGAGGAGGACGTGATGGTGCGGGAGGAGTTCTGGGCCGGCGAGGCTGAGCCCGGAGAGCAGCTGGCGGTCCGGCACCAGCTGTTCCGCGGCAACGAATACTGGTTCTGGCTGGGAACGGGCGCGGCCGAGGCCGAGATCGTGATCGCCGTCTACGACGAAGAGGGACGCCGGGTCAGCATGAAACCGGAAGCCACCGACCGGTTCGCCCGGGTGCGGATCAATCCGCCCCGCACCGGCACCTATCTGGTGGTGTTCTCGATTGCCGCCGAGGAGCCCGACTGGGACGGCATGGTCACGTGGGCACTCTATTACGGGTTCCGATGAGCCAGCCGCCGACGGGCAACGCTGGAAACGGGTCGTGAGGACCTCTGAAGCCCGCGCTGGCGGGCCCGCCAGGCGGGCCTCATCACCGCCTCTGGGGCGCCGGCCAGAGCCGCCACCGTGACAGACCATGCAGCTGTGGACACCATTTTCGCCTGCCGGCGCTTGCTTTCTGAGCGTGAAGTGCGTTGATATGGGCCGACGCCAGTTTTCCTGGGATGATCCCGCCATGGCGGTGGGTGTCCCGCCTTGATCATGGCAGTGGCCACCGTTGAATTCGATAC
>SKLO01000289.1 GCA_007123195.1 Verrucomicrobiales bacterium
CCGCCGACCTGCACGTGCTGGTGACCCATCACGGTTCGCGTGGACTTGGCGCCAAGGTGTTCGAGCGCGGCATGAAGGCGGCGCTGAAAGCCACCTCGACCGCGGCCGCTGGCATGCCCGAGGCCGCTGCCTGGCTGGCGATTGACGAGCCGTCCGGACGCGATTACTGGGACGCCCTTCAATACGTGGCCCGCTGGACCCGCGCCAACCACGACTGCGTGCATCGGCGTTTTTTGGAGGCGGTCGGCGCCATTGCCGTGGCCGGTTTCGGCAACGAGCACAACTTTGTCTGGCGACGGGGCGATCTGTTCCTTCACGGCAAGGGGGCGACCCCGGCCTGGCACGCCGATGATGGTCGTCCGTTGCTCGGGCTGATCCCGCTCAACATGGCGCAGCCGATCCTCGTCAGTCTGGGCCGCGATTGTCCCTCGGCCCTCGGCTTTGCTCCTCACGGCGCCGGCCGCAACGTCTCCCGCACCGCCCTCATGCGCGACCTCCGCAAGCGTCACGGCGGCTTGTCCGATGCCCTTATCGAGAACGAAGTGGCGCGCGCCACTCGCGGCATCGATGTGCGCTGGTTCACCGGCAAGCCCGACTACAGTGAGAGTCCGGCTGCCTACAAGCCTGCCGACCAGATCCGCGAGCAGATCGACCGATTCGGTCTGGCCGACGTGGTCGCCGAGATCCGGCCGCTGGGCAGCCTGATGGCGGGGCACACCGGCGACCTGGTCCGCCGACGCCGGGAGCAACTCACCCCCAAACAGGAGCGCCAGCTGGTGGGGCGGGCCGAGCGACGCCGCAAGCGCCAATCCATGCGCGAGCGCAACTGGCGGCCACAGGACGACGAAGAAGCCGGCTGACTCAGGCGTGGCGCGTCACCCGTTCAGCGCAGCAGTTCCCACTTGGTCACCCGGTTGTCGACAAACATCACTTCGGCGGTCGTCACCGTCCGGTAATCCCAGCTCGGTCCGCCGTGGTAGAACGGGTCGTAGCCGTAGCCGCGCCCATAGCCGCGGCCGTAACCGCGCCCATAATGACCGTGGTAACCGGGATGCCCCCACGATCCGCGGCCGTAACCGACGCCCACGCCCACCCGCCGAACCGGCTCGGAACGCACGTAGCTCCAGTTCTCGAAGCGCTTGCCGTCGCGGCTGCCCTCCGACACGCGATCGGGCCGGCCCCACGCCAGGAACACGGCGTCCTGGGTCATGCCCTCGCGCACCATGCCGCTGCTGACCAGGCCGCGGTCGTGCTCGCTGAGGGATTCAAACAGCTGCGGATTCTGGGCGATCCGCGATTGAGGGCTTGAGGTGGCGCAGCCGCCCAGCAACAGCAGCAAGGGCATCAAGGCGGCGCCCATGGTCAGGCGCAGGGGGGGTGGCAAACATTTCATCATCGCAAATGGAAATCGAAGTCGATTCGGGTTGAACAATAGCCGCGCCACATTCAAAGCGCATCGCCGTCAGCAGTGCGTCAGCTTTTCCGGGCGCCGCCCGGAGGCACGACCGCCAGAACGGTCCCGGCTTTCTTCTGGTCGTTACGACTCCGGGCGCCAATCGGCTTTGACACTCGAGGACGCCGTTTTATTCAAATTCAGAACCACGTCGACCACCTGCTGGCCCGGCAACCCGTGATCGTCACCGCCGACGGTCTGCGCCACACCGGTCGGCTGCTGCCGTGAGGCACGCGGCTGCTTCGGCAGGCGCGCCAACATGACCCTGTGGTGCCAGAATGGCCGGTCACGCCGACGCGATGGCGTCATTTTGACGCGATCGCGCGCATTCGGATCAGCGTTCCAAGCTGCTCGGAATGGATTTATGTGTTTGATGCTCAACATGTTGCGGGATTGGCTGCAGCGCTTGGCACGGCGTCTGCGATTAGAGGTGGCAGAAATCGAGGATTCAATTTCACCCACCAAGACCAGTTATGAGCAAAATTTTAGGCATTGATTTGGGCACCACCAACTCCTGCATGGCCATCATGGAGGCCGGCGAACCTGTGGTGCTGGAGAACTCCGAAGGCGCGCGCACCACGCCCAGCGTGGTGGCTTTCAGCAAGAACGGCGAGCGTCTGGTGGGTCAGTCCGCCAAGCGCCAGGCCATCACCAACCCGGCCAACACCATTTTCTCGGCCAAGCGCCTGATGGGCCGCAAGTTTTCGGAACTCGGCGAGGACGAAAAGCGCATGCCCTACAAGATCGTCGAGGCCGCCAACGGCGACGCCCACATCCAGGTCGAGGTCGGCGGCGAGACCAAGAGTTACAGCCCGCAGGAAATTTCGGCCATGATCCTGGCCAAGCTGAAGGCCGACGCCGAGGATCGTCTCGGCGAGGCGATCACCGAAGCCGTGATCACGGTGCCGGCCTATTTCAACGACTCCCAGCGCAATGCCACCAAGGCCGCCGGTGAAATCGCCGGCCTCAAGGTGCGCCGCATCATCAACGAGCCCACCGCCGCCTCGCTGGCCTACGGCCTGGACAAGAAGAGCGGTGAGAAGATCGCCGTCTACGACCTCGGCGGCGGCACCTTCGACATCTCCATCCTCGACATCGGCGACGGTGTGTTCGAGGTGCTGGCGACCGACGGCGACACCCATCTCGGCGGTGACGACTGGGACAATGCGATCATCAGTTCCATTCTCGACGAGTTCAAGAAGGACACCGGCATCGACCTGCGCCAGCAGCCCGATGCCCTCCAGCGCATCAAGGAAGAAGCCGAGAAGGCCAAGATCGCGCTGTCGTCCACCCAGAGCTACGACATCAGCCTGCCGTTCATCACCGGCGATCCCGCCACCGGCCCCAAACACATCCAGCGCACCATCAGCCGGTCGCAGCTGGAGCAGTTGTGCGACCCGCTGTTCGAACGCACCATCGGCCCGGTCAAGTCGTGCTTCAAGGAAGCCGGCGTGGCCACCAGTGAGATCGACGAGCTGGTGCTGGTCGGCGGCATGACCCGCATGCCCAAGGTGGTGGAAACCGCCCGCAAGCTGGCCGGCAAGGATCCTCACAAGGGCGTCAACCCGGACGAGGTCGTGGCCATCGGCGCGGCCATTCAGGGCGGCGTGCTGCAGGGCGACGTCAAGGACGTGTTGCTGCTCGATGTGACTCCGCTGACCCTGGCGATCGAGACCGCCGGCGGCGTGGCCACCGCGATGATCCCGCGCAACACCACCATTCCCAAGCGTCACAGCCAGGTGTTCTCCACCTACGCCGACAACCAGACCGGTGTTGAAATAGTGGTGCTGCAGGGGGAGCGGCCGATGTCGGCTGACAACAAGAAGCTTGGCACGTTCCGGCTCGAGGGGTTGCCCCCGGCGCCGCGCGGCCTGCCGCAGATCGAGGTCACCTTCGACATTGATGCCAACGGCATTCTGCACGTGTCGGCCAAGGATCAGGGCACCGGCAAGGAGCAGAAGATCTCCATCGCCGGCTCCAGCGGCCTCAATCCCGAGGAAATCGAGAAGGCCAAGCGCGAGGCCGAGGAGCACGCCGAAGAGGACCGCAAGCGCAAGGAGCAGGCGGAGACCCGCAACCAGGCCGACAGCCTGGTGCACGACGTCGACAAGCAGGTCAAGGAATGGGGCGACAAGCTCAGCGACGAGCAGAAGGCCGCGGTCGAGGGGCCGCTGAAGGAGCTGCGCGCCGCCCTCGAGGCCAACGACCACGACGGCATGAAGCGCGGCATCGAATCGCTTCAGGCCAAGGTCGCCGAGCTTTACAGCCACATGACCCAGGCGCAGTCGGCCGATCCCGCCAGCAGCACCAGCAGCGGCGGCGCCACCCCTGAAGACGGTGGCGAAGAAGAGCAACCGCGCGAGAAGAAGGCCGACGGCAACGTGGTCGACGCCGACTTCGAAGTGGTTGACGAGAACAACAAGAATTCCTGACACCAGGACGGAGCCGCCCAGGCGGCGCCGCACCGATTTCCCCGGCAGCGCCCCGCCGGACGGCTACCACAAAGCCGCCGACGGAACCGCCACCGGGGTCACCAAACAACCCAAAACACAACCACTACCTCAGGTAGCAGAAATCGAACCAAGTATGGCAACCAAAATCACGCCCCTCGGCAAGCGCGTCCTCGTGCAGCGCACCGAGGAAGAGGAAAAGTCCACCGGTGGCATCATCATTCCCGACACCGCGAAGGAAAAGCCCCAGCAGGCAGAAATCAAAGCCCTCGGCATCGGCAAGGATGACGAAGGCAACGATGTCAGCTTCACCGTCAAGGTCGGCGACAAGGTCCTGATCTCCAAATACGGCGGTACCGACGTCAAGGTTGACGGCGAGGATCTTCTCATCATCAACGAGAGCGACATCCTCGGCATCGTTTCCTGACCGAACCAATCCGCCGCCCGATCGCGGTGGCGGCCAACCCAAACACAACCAAAGCACTCAACCGGCCCCCGCCGGGCCGGTCGCCACGCCACGACGGCGTTCAGCGACCCTGCCGGCCGCCGGTCAGCCAACAAAATCATTATGGCCAAACAACTCGTATTCGACGAAGCCGCCCGCCACGCTCTCCTGCGCGGTGTGCGCCACCTCGCCAAGGCCGTCAAGGCCACCCTCGGACCCTCGGGTCGCAACGTGATCCTGGAGAAGAAATTCGGCAGCCCGACCATCACCAAGGATGGTGTGACCGTGGCCAAGGAGATCGATCTCAGGGACCCCTACGAAAACATGGGCGCCCAGCTGATCAAGGAAGTCTCCTCGAAGACCTCCGACATCGCCGGTGACGGCACCACCACTGCCACCGTGCTGGCCGAGGCCATCTACTCGGAAGGCCTGCGCAACGTGACCGCCGGGGCCAACCCGACCTCGCTGCAGCGCGGCATCCTCAAGGCCTCCGCCGCCATCGTCGAGAAACTGGCTGAAATCTCCAAGGTTGTCGATGACACCAGGGAGATCGCCCAGGTCGCCACCGTGTCCGCCAACTGGGACGAGGAAGTCGGCGAAATCATCGCCGAAGCGATGGACAAGGTCGGCAAGGACGGCACCATCACCGTCGAGGAAGCCAAGAGCATCGAGAGCACTCTCGAAGTGGTCGAAGGCATGCAGTTCGACAAAGGCTATCTGTCACCCTATTTCGTGACCGACGCCCAGTCGATGGAAGCCCAGCTGGAGAACGCGCTCGTGCTCATTCACGAGAAGAAGATCTCCAGTCTCAAGGACATGCTTCCGCTGCTGGAAAAGGCCGCCCAGACCGGCCGCCCGCTGCTGATCATCGCCGAGGACGTCGAAGGTGAAGCGCTGGCCACCCTGGTGGTCAACAAGCTGCGCGGCACCCTCAACGTCGCCGCCGTCAAGGCGCCCGGCTTTGGCGATCGCCGCAAGGCCATGCTCGAGGACATCGCCATCCTCACCGGTGGCCGTGTGATCACCGAGGACCTTGGCATCAAGCTGGAGAACGTCACCACTGACGACCTCGGCAGCGCCAAGCGCGTGACCATCACCAAGGACGCCACCACCATTGTGGAAGGTGCCGGCACCTCCGAGGCCATCGCCGGACGGGTCCAGCAGATCCGTCGCCAGATCGAGGAAACCACCTCGGACTACGACCGCGAGAAGCTGCAGGAGCGCCTGGCCAAGCTGGCCGGCGGCGTCGCCGTCATCAACGTCGGTGCTGCCACCGAGACCGAGATGAAGGAGAAGAAGGCCCGCGTCGAAGACGCCCTTCACGCCACCCGGGCCGCTGTCGAGGAAGGCATCGTCGCCGGCGGTGGAACCGCCCTGATCCGTGCCGGCGCCCTCGTGGGCGACCTCGGTCTCAAGGGTGACGAAGCCACCGGTGCCTCGATCGTGTTCTCCGCCATCGAGTCTCCGCTGCGCCAGCTCGCCGCCAACGCCGGTCGCGAAGGCGCCCTCATCGTCGAGAAGGTCAAGCACCTGTCGAAGAACGAGGGTTACAACGTGGCCACCGGCGAATACGAGGACCTCATCGCCGCCGGTGTGGTGGACCCGACCAAGGTCACCCGCAGCGCGCTGCAGAATGCCGCCTCGATCAGCGGTCTGCTGCTGACCACCGAGTGCCTCATCTCCGACATTCCGGAGAAGAAAGAGGAAGCCGGCGGTCACTCGCACGACCACGGCATGGAAGGCATGATGTAATCCATCAAGCCTCCGGCCTTCCCAACCACTCAACCAAACGGGCGGACCCTCACCGGGTTCGCCCGTTTTGCGTTCCGGCACATCGTCCCGCCGTGGTCTCGCGGGCGTGGCGCCCGCCGGCAGTCGACCTACTGACCCGCGCGCAGGGCGGAGATGGTGTCGAACACGGAAGAGGTGATGACGTAGGCCATGCCGCCGACCAGCACGGCCATGACGGTGATGACCGCGGGGCCGGCCAGGGCGCTGGCGCGCTCGAGTTCCTCGCCGAGTTCCTCGTCGAGCCGGCCGGCGGCCCGGGCGACGCCGAGGGTCAGGCGACCGGTGTTCTCGCCGACCTGGATCAGGTCGATGGCGAGGTCGGGGAACACCGAGGTTTTCTCCAGCGCGTCGGCCAGTTGGCGGCCGTCGGCGACGTCGTCCCGCACCGCGAGCATCATCTGTCGCAGGTGCAGGTTGGCGGTGGCACGGGCGGCGAGGGCGAGCGCCTGCTCGACGCGCACCCCGCCGCCCAGCAGGGTGGCGAGCGCCTCGAGGTAGCGCACGGCGAAGCGGGTTTTGATGACCCGGCCGACCACGGGCAGGCTGAGGGCCAGGCGGTGACGGGCGGTCGTCCACGGCTGGTGGCGGAAGGCCAGCACCAGCAGTGCGAGCCCCAGCAGCAGGGCCAGCACCAGCCACAGCCAGTGGTCGATCATGCCTTGACGGAGCTCCACCACCAGGGCGACCGGGCGCGGCAGGCCGCCGGCGGCGGACTCGAGCAGCAGAACCAGCCGGGGCAGCAGGAAGAACAGGAACAGGATGGCGACACCGGTGCCGGCAACCAGCAGGGCGGCGGGGTAGATCAGCGCGGTGACCAGACGGCTGCGCAACCGCGCCATGGTGGCGAGGTGGGTGGACTGGCGCCGCAGAATATCGGTCAGCGAGCCCGAGTGTTCACCGGCCTTGATGAGTTCGCAGTACAAGTGGCCGAACCCGGTGGCGCACTCGGCGATGGCGCGCGACAGCGGCACGCCGTCGCGCACCTTTTCCTGCAGGCGCGCGGCGAGGGCGGCCAGGCGCGGGTCGCGCGAGCGCCGCGCCAGCGACCCGAGCGAGGCGTCGAGCGGCATGCCGGCACCGAGCAGGTCGGCGAGCGCGGCGGTGAAACGCTCGACCTGGCGCTGGCTGCATGGCAGCAGGCCGGGGGGAGCGGGGCGCGTTGCGTCGTGGTCGGTGCTGGTCCTGGTGGCGCGGGCCGTGCCGGTGGCGGCCCGGCCGGGCGTGGATGGTTTGAC
>SKLO01000243.1 GCA_007123195.1 Verrucomicrobiales bacterium
ACCAGCAGCTGGTCGGTCATCGCCCTCGCCATGGTCATCTTCTACGCCCTCGGCTGGCTGCCCCTGCTCAGCACCGGCGTCCTGCTCGCCATGCACGTCTTCATCGGCACCCTGGTCAATTCCCAAGGTGCCATCCACCACACCACCCAGATCATCGGCTACCTCCTGCTCGGCCAGTTCCTTTGCCACCTGTGGCACGCCTTCAAGCCCGACCCCCGAATCTGGGACCCCCGCCACAGCTGGCAGCAAGTCAAGCACCACGCCTGGAACCCGCTGGCCTGGCTCGGGCAAACCGCCGCCCCCGGCACCCGCGCCAACGACTGGGTCTGGTTCTCCCTCCAGATGACCGCCGCCGCCTACGTCGTGTCCGGCGTCAGCAAGCTTCTGCGCTCAGGCTTCGACTGGGTCCGCGACATCCCCAATATCCCCCTCCAGTTCGAGAAAAACCACCTCATGTGGTATTACAACACCCTGGAGGAGCCAACCCGCGCCACCAGCGATTTCGCCGTCCAGGTCACCATCGACTACCCCCAACTGGCACAGACCTTCTTCTCCATCGGCCTGATCCTCGAACTCACCGCCTTCCTCATCCTCTGGCGCCGCTCGCTCGCGCTGCTCTGGGGCCTCGGCCTGTTCATGCTGCACACCTTCGTCACCGAACTGATGAACCTGCAGTTCTTCTTCAACAAAACGGCGTTGATCCTGCTCGCCGTCAATCTGCCGTTCTGGCTGGTCGCCATCGCGCTCCGCTGCCGCCGCCAATCGCCGCCGGCCCCACACGCCAACGACCCAACCACGTCCGCCATCACCCCCGCACCGTCCGCCGCCGGCCCGCACCCCCCAGGTCATCCACCCGCGACCCCCGCTCCACCCGTCGCCGACAGCCAACCATGACCTTGCACCCCGCCGCTCCCTTCATCCCCGGAGCCCACGCCCTGCCGGACGGCAGCGCCACCGTGTTCGCCGCACGCTCGCGCCACGCCGACGCCATCGACCTGTGCCTGTTCGACTCCCCCGACGCCCCGCGCGAGTCGCGCCGGGTCCGCTTCACCCACCGCTCCGGCGACACCTGGTGGGTCACGGTGCCCGGGATCACGCCCGGCCAGGCCTACGGCCTGCGCGTCCACGGCCCCTGGAACCCCGCCCAGGGCCACCACTTCAACGGCGCCAAACTCCTCCTCGACCCGTTCGCCCGCGCCCTCGCCGGACCGGTCGACTGGCACCCCTCCATGCAACCCGCCGTCGAGGGCGACCTCACCCGCCCCGACCAGCGCGACAGCGCCCCGCACATGCCCCGCGGAATCGTCGCCCCGCCCGCCAACGACTTCGACTGGCAGGACACCCGGCCACCCGCCACCAGTTGGAACGACACCGTCATCTACGAACTCCACGTGCGCGGCTTTACCCGTCGCCACCCCGATGTGCCACAGGAACTCCAGGGCACCTACGCCGGGCTCGCCCACCCCGCGGTGATCGATTACCTCACCGACCTCGGCGTCACCGCCGTGCAACTGCTGCCGGTCCACACCCACCTGAACGACGGCTTCCTGCTGGCGAAAGACCTCACCAATTACTGGGGCTACAACACCCTCAACTTCTTCGCCCCCCACCCGACCTACGCCGCCGCCACCGATCCGCTGGACCAACTCCGCGAATTCAAGACCATGGTCCGCGCCTTCCACCAGGCCGGCATCGAGGTCATCCTCGATGTGGTCTACAACCACACCGCCGAGGGCAACGCCTACGGCCCTCTGCTCTCGTTCAAGGGCCTCGACACCCCGGGCTGGTATCGGCTCGACCCCAAGGACCCCACCGTGTTCATCGACGTCACCGGCTGCGGCCACTCGGTCGACGCCTACCAGCCCTACGCCCACCAGCTGATCCTCGCCAGCCTGCGCTATTGGGCGGATGAAATGCAGGTCGACGGATTCCGCTTCGACCTCGGCACCACCCTCGGCCGCACCTACGACAACTTCGATCCCCAGGCCCCCTTCTTCCAGTCCATCGCCCAGGACCCCACGCTCGCCCGCTGCAAGATGATCGCCGAACCCTGGGACATCGGCTGGGGCGGCTATCAGGTCGGCGGCTTCCCCCAAGGCTGGCACGAACTCAACGGCAAGTTCCGCGACGCCCTCCGCAGCTTCTGGCTCAGCACCCCGGGCAGCGCCGCCGAAAGCGCCACCCGCATGGCCGGCAGCCAGGACCTCTACCCCTACCGCGGCCCCGACGCCTCGCTCAACTTCCTCACCAGCCACGACGGCTTCACCTTGCGCGACCTGGTCTCCTACAACGACAAGCACAACCTCGCCAACGGCGAGGACAACCGCGACGGCGAAAGCCACAACCTGTCCCAGAACTTCGGCGTCGAGGGCGACACCGACGAGCACGGCATCATCGCCCGCCGCCTGCGGCTCCAGCGCACCCTGCTGGCCACCGTCGCCCTCGCCAACGGCGTGCCCTTCCTGCTCGCCGGCGACGAGCGCAACCGCACCCAGCAGGGCAACAACAACGCCTACTGCCAGGACAACGAGATCTCCTGGCTCAACTGGTCGGCCGACCCCGATGCCGACGACCTTCACGCCACCCTCCGCCGCCTGCTGCGGCTGCGCCGGGAGTTCCCCGCACTCCACCGCCAGCGCTTCTTCACCGGCCGCGTCGATCCCACCAGCAACATTCGCGACCTCACCTGGTTCGGCGCCGACGGCATCCGCATGACCCACCAGCGCTGGCACGCGCCCGAAACCCACGCCTACGCCGCCGTGCTCGCCGGCGGCGACCTCACCCTGCCCCCGGCCCTGATCCAGCCCGACCGACCCACCGGCAGTTGCCTGCTTTGGCTGCTCAACTCGGGCGAGGACCCGCAGCCCTTCGTCCTGCCCGGCGAAGCCGACGTGCGCTGGCAGTGCCTGTTCGACTCCGCCTGCGAACAAGGCGACCCCGGCGACAGCCTCATCGCCGCCGGCCGCAGCCGCCACGAAATTCTCGACCGCACCTTCTCCGTCTGGCAACAATGCGCCGGCGACCGCGCCGCCGCCCAGTGCGGCCTGCCCGCCCCCCACGTCGCCACCCCTCCGGAACCCGAAACCGCCGAAGCACCCGAAAATCCGGACCCGTCCGACCCGTCCGCCCCGGCAAATTCGCCTGAGTCATCCACCCCCGACCCCGACCCCGACCCACCAGCATCATGATCAACCTCATCGTTTACCTCATCGTCGGCCTGATCGCCGGCTGGCTCGCCGGCGTCATCCTCAAGGGCCGCGGCTTCGGCCTGCTGGGCAACCTCATCATTGGCGTGCTTGGCGCCATCGTCGGCGGCCTGCTGGTCGGTCTGCTCGGGTTCCAGGTCGTCCACATCCTCGGCCGCATCATCGCCGCCACCCTCGGCGCCATCGTCCTGCTCGCCGCCGTCGGCTACGTCACCCGCCGCAGCTGAGCCTCACCCCCGCCCTCCGCCTCCGCCTCCCCTGCCGCATCCCGATCCCTCAGCGTGCGAGTGGCGGAAGGCAAGCCGCGACCAGAGTGGCGTAGGCATTCCTGCCTGCGCGCCAATGGACGGCTCCTGGATCCGCCCTCCTCGCTCCCTCGCTCCCTCGCCTTCGCTCATTATATGCCAGGCATACAGTGATTTCCGTTCCTTCCGAGGCCGGATTTCGGGGGGCATCGAGCCATCCAAGTCGATGAAAACGAACGAGAAAGAGAAGCTCAACCAACCCTAGGCCGGGGGTGCGGCTGGTGGGGCATAGCGGGCAGATTCCCAACCAGACAGCAATTCCTCTGGGCTTGGGGTGCCGCGGGGCGGAACGGCCCGATGATCGCGCCGCTCTCATCGCGTTGCTTGTTGCGCTCCAGCCTGAACCCAGATGGAGGCCCTCGTGAAGCCGCCCTGCGGCGCCACCGAGCCCAGCGCCAAGAGGGTCGCGGGTGAACGTCACCCCCCGGGTCCCAGCGCGACCCGGTCCGCAAACGCTTTGACAGCCCGGCCGATCAGCCGGATGGGATAGGTCGCTCATGACAAAGGGACCGGCGGTGGCACAAATCGACGCTTCATCCAATCCCGCTGCGCACGCCGCCGACCCCGGCCGCGGCGCCGCGGGGGAGGCTTCGTCTGCCGATCCCCCCGCCGCCGGGCACCCGAAAAAGCGCGGCAACCTCGGCTCCCTGTTCCGGCTTGCCGGCTACCTGCGCCCCTACCGCGGCTGGTTCACGGGCGCGGTCGCAGCCCTGTTTCTCACCGCCATGCTGTCGCTGGCGTTTCCGTTCCTCATCGGCAGCATGCTCGGCGGCGGCCTCCGCGGCGGCGGCGTCCAGTTGGGCGGCTCCACCTACACCCTCAACACCATCCTCACCTGGCTGCTGGTCGCCCTCGCCCTGCAGGCCTTCATCGCCTACTTCCGCATCGGCTGGTTCGCCAAGGCCGGCGAACAGGCCCTCGCCGACGCCCGCCGCGCGGTCTACGGCCGCCTCGTCCGGCTGCCGATGGGCTTCTTCGGCAACACCAGGGTCGGCGAACTCAGCTCGCGCGTGGCCGCCGACCTCGAAATCGTCCGCGAGACCCTCATCACCACCCTGCCGCAGATGATCCGCCACAGCGTGATCCTCACCGGCGGCCTGATCTTCATCACTCTCGACGCCCCGCGCCTCGCCGTGTTCATGCTCGCCTGCCTGCCGGTCGTCGTCATCGCCGTGGCCATCTTCGGCCGCCGCATCCGCCAGTATTCCCGCGAGGCCCAGGACCGCCTCGCCGACAGCAATGTGGTGCTCAATGAAACCCTCGGCGACATCACCACCGTGAAGGCCTACCGCGGCGAGGCCAGCGAGGAACAACGCTTTGGCCACGCCCTCCACCGCTTCATCGACGCCGCCCTAACCGGCGCCCGCGCCCGCGCCGCCTTTGTCTCGTTCATCATCTTCGTCCTGTTCGGCGTCATCGCGCTGGTGGTCTGGTATGGCGCCCGCATGGTCGACGCCGGAACCGTCACCGAGGAGCAGTTCATGCGCTTCCTGTTCTTCAGCATCTTCGTCGGCGGCTCGTTCGGTGCCTTCCCCGAAATCATGGGCCAGCTGAACAAGGCCAGCGGCGCCGGCGACCGCATCGTCGAATTGCTCGACGAACCGGTCGAGGCGGTCGATTCCCAACCGCCCGCGGCTACCGGCACGCCCACCCCCTTCCCCCGTGTCCAGGGCGCCATCGAGTTCGACCAGGTCGGCTTCTCCTACCCCGCCCGGCCCGATGTGCCCGTGCTCCACGACATCAGTTTCCAAGGCCGCGCTGGCGAGCGCATCGCCCTGGTCGGCCCCAGCGGCGCCGGCAAATCGACCCTGACCCAGCTGTTGATGCGCTTCTACGACCCAGCCGCCGGGGCGATCCGCATCGACGGTCGTGATCTGCGCGACTTCGACCTCGGCGAACTGCGCCAGCAGATGGCCGTGGTGCCCCAGGAAGTGCTGCTGTTCGGCGGCTCCATCTTCGACAACATCCGCTACGGCAAACCCTCCGCCAGCCGCGACGAGGTGGTGCTCGCCGCCAAACAAGCCAACGCCTGGGACTTCATCGACGCCCTGCCCGAGGGCCTCGAAACCCAGGTCGGCGACCGCGGCGTCAAGCTCTCCGGCGGCCAGCGCCAGCGCATCGCCATCGCCCGCGCCATCCTCGTCAACCCCGCCATCCTCATCCTCGACGAAGCCACCAGCAGCCTTGACGCCGAAAGCGAGCGGCTGGTCCAGCGCGCCCTCGGCCAGCTGATGGAAGGCCGCACCTCCATCATCATCGCCCACCGCCTCGCCACCGTGCGCCACGCCCACCAGATCATCGTGCTCAAGGACGGTCGCGTCGCCGAACACGGCACCCACGGGGAACTCATCGATCGCGAGGGCGGCCTGTATCACATGCTCGCGCGCCTCCAGTTCGGCCTCGGCTGACTGCCCGTCCTGGTCTCACCCGAGCCAACGCGCCAGCACCTCATCGCCGGCCGCGCCACCGCGCCATTTCGCTCCACCCGACTCGACAGCGGCCGGCTTCTGCATGAACCTGAGCTTCATCCGTCACCCCGCAAGGACAATGCCATGCCGATCCACCTGCCCCCGATCGCACCCTTGACTCGCCGACGCTTCCTCCACGGAAGCGCCCTGGCCGGAGCCGCCATGACCCTGAAGCCCTTCTCTCCGCGCGGCCGGGCCGCTGAAGACGACACCACCCCGGTCACCGACCGCTGGGCTCTGCTGGCCGACACCCATATCGACGCCGACCCCGCCACCCGTTCCCCGCAGGACGTTTGCATGGCCGACAACCTCAAGCAGGTGCTGGCCGAGGTCATCGCCATGCGCGACCAGCTCGACGCCGTGGTCATCAACGGCGACTGCGCCTACATCGAGGGCCTGCGCGGCGACTACGACACTCTCGCCAAGCTGCTGCACCCCGTCAGCGAGGCCGGCCTTCCCATTCACCTCACGCTCGGCAATCACGACGACCGCGGCCCGTTCTACGACGCCTTCGCCGACCACCGGCCCGACGCCCCGCCGATCGATGACAAGCACATCGGCGTCATCGAGGGCCGCCAGGTCGACTGGGTCATGCTCGACTCCCTGCGCTTCGTCAACATGACCGAGGGCGAACTCGGCCAGGCCCAGCTCGAGTGGCTCGACCGCCGGCTGGCCGCTGCTCCCGACAAACCGGTCATCCTCATCGGCCATCACTACCCCGAGAAACAGCGCGAGGATGTCATTCCGATCGACCCGCCGCCGCCGATCCCCGGGCTGGTCGACGGCGACGCCTTTCTCGATCTCGCCCGCCGCCGCGACCAGGTGAAGGCCTACATCTACGGCCACAGCCACTTCTGGGGCGTGCAAACCGACGACCACGGGCTGCATCAGGTCAACCTTCCCCCCACCGCTTACGTGTTCCGTCCCGAACTCCCCAGCGGCTGGGTCCTCGCCACCGCCCACGCCGACCACATGACTCTCGAACTGCGGGCCGTCGATCCGCAGCACCCCCGTCACGGCGAGAAGACCGATCTCCGCTGGAGGTAGTGGGCGCACGGGCGGTTTTGTCTGGCCCGTCCGACTTGTCGGACTTGCCTAACTTATCCATCTAGCCTGAATTTCAGTTTAAACAATCGGGTCAGGCCTTACCCCAGGCGGGCTGGAGCCGGTTTTGGGGGTTCCTGCTGCTGGCTACGGCATGGGGTGGGTGGCGAGTAGTTTGAGGACGTGGGCCTGGTAGTCGGTGGGCAGGGTGTCCTGATCCCAGCCCGCGCCGAGCTTCTTGTCGGCGACGATGGTGTTGCGTGTGATGGTGGCGAGGTGGGCGAGCAGGGTTTGGAAGCTGTGCACCGGCCAGCCTTCGGGTGTCATCTTGGTCCTGGTC
>SKLO01000441.1 GCA_007123195.1 Verrucomicrobiales bacterium
CCGATCGCCGGTTGTTTTCCAGGAACCGGTCCACATCGACGTCCCGACGATCCGGGCCGCGGCTGCCGCGCTGGGCGCCCTCGCCGCCGCCGGTGACAGGAATCTGCAGGCGCGGCCCGCCGTCGACGATTTCGCCGTCCGAATCGCTGAACATGCCCTGCAGCCAGATCACCCCGGCCGTCACCAAACCGACCAGCACCAGCAGGACGAGGCCAACGGCCATGCGTGCCGTGTTACGGCTGGTGCGGCTTTGGCGTGGGCTCCGACTGCTGCGACCCGCCGGCTCGTCGTCCTCTTCCTCGTCGTCGTAGGAACCGGCGCTGACCAGTTGGCGGGTCGTGCGTCCCCCGGCCGAGACCACGACTTCGTCCTCTTCATATTCGTCATCGTAATCCTCGTCGTGGACAGCCCCATCGTCGTCGTAGTCCTCGTCATACTCCTCGGGCTCGTGGGCCGGAGCCTCGGCGGGCTGCTCATGCTGCGTCCACAGCGGCTGCGGCCGCTGGCGAGCACGGGGCGCCGGCCCGGGATCGGGCCCGGTCTGCCGCGGGCGGTGATCCTCGTGCCCGTGCTCAGGCCCGTGCTCGTCCATTTCGGGCGCAGCCTGAGCGGCGTCACGCGCGGATCTCGATGACCGGCGCTGCGGCGGCTGGGCGTGGAAATCGTCCGGTCCCTCGTGCTCCAACGGCAGCTCGGGCTCCTCGACCGACCTGGCGGGCTGGCGGCGCGCCTGGTCCCGGCTCTGGCGCGGCTCCGGCGGGCGCGCCGGGCGGCGGGAAACCGGCTGGCCAATCTGGTCGGGCTGCGCCTTGACCCCATAGACCTGGCCGCCTACGACCACTCCCGAGCGACGTTCGCGCACCTTGCGCTTGCTGCGCTGCACGGTGATCTCACCGTGGCACGACGGGCAGAAATACGATCCTGCCTTGGTCGGTTTTCCGAGCACAACAAGCTCTTCACAGAGAGGACAGACTATTTTTTTCGCGGACATGATGGGTGCACTGCGGGCGAGGCTGCTGCGTCAGGTAACCACGATTGCGCCGCGGAAGCAACCCCGCATCATTTGTCGATCCGGGCTTGACGATCCGCGCAAATACGCGAAAGTGCTTTTATGCGGACCACCATTGAGTTGCCTGACCCCCTGTTTCGCGAGGTCAAGGCCACGGCGGCGCGACAAGGCATGAGTTTGAAAGATTACATCCGCGCGGCCCTTCAGGACCAGCTGGCCAGGCGGCCGGTCGTTGCCGCGAAGCCGTGGATGAACTTTGCGGGTATCGCGGCGAACGACCCCGAAATGGTGGCGGAGCTCAAGCGCATTGAGCGGATCGTGGACGAGAGTTTCGGACAGGTCGACGAGGAGGACTGGAAGTGATCGTCGATACCAACGGCCTGTCGGCCTGGTGGCTGAACGAACCCGGATTTGTCCGCCACATCAGGGGGGCAGATCGCCTCTGTGTGCCGGTTCCCGCCCTGGCGGAATTCCGTTTTGGCATCCTTAAATCCAGGTTCCGGGAGAAAATGTCGGCCTGGCTGGACGACGCGCTCACCACCACGATGGTGCTGGTGGCGGATGATGCCACCACGCGTCACTATGCGGGAATTCGCCTTGAGCTTGTGTCCGCCGGCACGCCCATTCCAATGAACGATCTCTGGATCGCCGCCATCGCCCGCCAGCACCAGCTGCCGGTTCTGAGCCGCGACACCCACTTCGACCATGTGCCGGGGCTGCAGCGCATCGGCTGGTGATGACGTGCGCCTTTCCCGCGCCTGATCGGGGTTGGAAATGGTCACCGGACGACTCAGGGCAGCAACAGGTCGCGGTGGTGCCGATACCAATCGCTCTGGAAGCGCTGGTCTGGATCGTGATGGCGCTTCAGCTTGAGAAACTCCGCTAGCTGCGGGTAGACTGCGGCGAGTTGTCGCCGCCCGGCCCACCGGTGGTAGGTGAGGAAATGCCGTCCGCCGGCCAGGCTGATCACCTGGTCGTCCCGGCGGGCCCGATGGACCAAGGCGGGCAGCTCTCCGCTGTCCAGCGGGGTGGCGATGGCCCGCACCAGGGTGGGATTGAGCTGCGATTGAACATCGTTGACCTCAATGCCAGGCTCGATTCCCTGATCGCCCGGGTGGTCGGCTGCGAGGCCCGGCCGCAGTGGCAGCCACCAGGGCAGTGGCGCCAGCAATCCGGCACGCACGGCGGCGCCGAGCCACTGGCGCCGGGTCCGGGGGAAGCGGGGAACTGGTTTCATGGCGATGATGGATGGAGCACCCGCAAGCCACCATACGGACTGGTTGGTCACTTGGAACATTTTCATGATCAACCTGCGGCTGCAAAAAAATGGTCCACCGCGAAAAACCGCCCGCCCAAACCCTCAAAATCAAACCGGTGAAAACCGTTTGCGCCCCCCGGCAGCGGCCCGGATTGGTGCCCCATGCCGCGCCGCCTCGCCATCTTCGGCGGAAGTTTCAATCCGCCGGGATCCCACCACGTCGCCATTGCGACCGCCCTGGCCGGGCGGTTCGACGAGGTGATCGTGGTGCCGTGCGGACCGCGGCCGGACAAGCAGGAGACCAACGAGACCACGCCGGTGTTTCGCGCCGCCATGGCTGATCTCGCGTTCGGCGGCATCGGCGGCTGCCAGGTCGACCTGTTCGACCTTGAGCAGTCCACCTTCACCCGCAACGTCGACCTCCAGCGCCGCTACGCCAGCCGCGGCGAGGTGTTTCATGTGGTTGGCGGCGATCTGGTGGCCGGGGGTGCCAGCGGCGACTCGCCGATCCAGCGCGAGTGGTATCGCGGCCGTGAGTTGTGGCAGGACGCGCACTTTCTGGTGGTCACCCGGCCGGGATGCCAGCTCAGCCCCGATGACCTGCCGCCCCGGCACGAGCTGCTGGAGCTTGCCGAGTCAGGCTCCAGCTCGGCCGTGCGCGAGCGGCTGCGCGACCAGCGCTCCGCCGGCGACCTGCTGCCGCCGAAAATCCTGGCTTACCTCCAGCGCTACGGGTTGTATCGGGAAACCATCCCCAACCCCGCCTCGCGCGGCCGTCTCGACGAGGTCCGCGCCCTGTTCCACGTCGACCGACGCAGCGCCCAGGCGGTCGGGCTTGCCGGGCGCTTCAACCGTTTCCTCCATGAGCAGGACCCGAATTGCATCCTGGTGTTCGGCGGCGACGGCAGCATGTTGCACGCGATCCGCGAGCACTGGCGGCGGCGGCTGCCGTTCTTCGGCATCAACACCGGCCACATCGGCTTCCTCATGAACGACGACGAGGAGGTGCTCAACGGCTCCTTCCCCCCGGGTGACGTCATGATCCGCCAGCTGCCGATGTTGTATGTGGAAACCCGCGACGCCGACGGCCACGGCCAAACCGACTACGCCTTCAACGACGCCTGGTTGGAGCGCTCGAGCAGCCAGTCGGCCTGGCTGCGGGTGACGGTCGATGGCGTCGAGCGCATTCCCAGGCTGGTCGGCGACGGCCTGCTGGTCAGCACCGCCGCCGGCTCGACCGCCTACGCCAGGTCGATGGGCGCGCCGCCCCTGCCGGCCAACAGCCCGGGTTGGCTGCTGGTGGGATCCAACGTCATGCAGCCGGCCGGCTGGAAGTCGGCGTTGCTGTCGCCGGAGGCCTGCGTCGAGGCGGTCAATCTGGCGCCGGACAAGCGCCCGCTGACCGCCTATCTCGACGGCATTGTCGGCGGACCGGCGGTGTCCATGACCGCGCGCCTCAGCCGGGTGGCAGCGGTCGAGCTGGCCTTTTACCCTCACCATGACATGGCGGAGAAGATCGCCACCATCCAGTTCCAGCACACCGGCGGTGGTGGTTGACCACCATGGGCGTTCAACCAGGCCGCGTCACCAGCTGGTCCAGCGTGCCGCGCATGCGCCAGCGCAGGAACGCCCAGAACGCCAGAATGGTCAGCGCATACCAGGCCGGCCACCAGAAGATCGACTCGGCGAAGGCCGCCTGCACCACTTCCGTCTCGGCCATGCCCTCGGCCCGAAACCGGCCCTCGAACACCGCCGCCTGGACGCCGAACAACAGGGTCACCAGCCCATACGCAAGGTTCATGCTCAACCCCTTGAAACTCAATACCGTGGCCCGGCGCGAGGAATCGGTGACCTGGTTCAGGTAGTGCGACAGGAAATACTGCAGGAAGCGCATGCTCAACAACAGCGGCACCAACGGCAGCAGGCTCCACCAGCCGACCGGCATCATCATTGACACCAGCCCGATGCCCACCATCAGGCCGACCACCCTGAAGTTCAGGCCGGCGCCGCAACGCCGGGCCATGCGCTCCATGATCCCGGCGGTGGCCATGCCCAGCAGCGCCGCGCCGGCGCCGATGACGCCGAACCAGCCTTCACGGATGTCCAACAGCCGGTAGTAGTTCGGGGCCACGGTGTAGAACAGGCGGATCATGCTGTCGAACAACACCCCGAGCAGGATCAGCACCAGCGGCGCCGGGCTGCGCAGGACCCAGCGGCCGGCCTCCATGGTGTTGACCAACGCCTGGCGCAGGCCGCGCGCGGCCGGTTGGCCGGGCTCGCCCCGGTGGCACTCGACCATGCGCAACGCCACCAGCAAGGCGCCGATGGCGGTTATCAGGTTCAACCAGATCGGGAACTTGAGGCTCTGCTCGGGGGTGATGCCGGCCTCGATGCCGATCCAGCCGAGCATGCGGTTGACCAATCCGGCGTCATACACCAGTGCGCCAAGGGCGGTGGCCAGGATAAACCCGATCGCCATCGCCCGGGTCAGGTCGGCCAGCACCTTCGGCCAGGCGCGCCGGCGCTCGGCCTCGGGAAATGCGTCGTAGGCCAGCGCCTCGTCGGCCCCGCTGGCAGCCGCCTCCGAGGCGCCGCTGAGAACGCGGTTCAGCACGAACAACCACCACAACAGCATCAGCTGGCCCGGTGTCGCGTCCGGCCCGCACACCGGCGCCAGCAGCAGCACCGTCATCTCCAGCACCATCAACACGGCCGAGCCGATCACCAGGTTGCGCCGCCCCAGATGGTCGGCCAACGCGCCCGAGGGCACCTCGAGCAGCACGATCACCCCGGCCCAGAGCGCGTTGAGCAGCGCGAACTGGGCCATGGTCAGCCCGAAGTCCAGGAACATGATCGTGTAGACCGGGTAGTAGAACCGGCAATTGAACAGGCAGCGGAACCAGATGAACAGCCGCGCGTTGTGCCGCCCCAGGTCGGGGCTCTGGTCGATCGAATTCATGAATCTGCCGCACGCCCTCCCGCCGCCGCCGTGACTGCCAGCGTGGCCGTATCCGGGGCCACGCCATCCCCCTACAACCGACCTATCCCCGTTGCCAGCAGGATCCCCTGCCCCGACCCGGGTCGGCTCGCCCGCGTGTCACGCCGCTGGCCTTGATCAGAGCTTGCGCACCAGGCCAAGGGCTGCCTCCAGGCTGCTTTCACTGGCAGGCGGACAGGAGTGTCCGCCCTCCATACAGAGCCGGCGGGCGCGGGTGAACGAAATGCGCGGAGCCCCATGGAGAGGAGTCTATTGTTCCCGGCCGCGGACCCGATGACGGGCTTCAATTCCCTCCACGCCGCAGGCGTCGAGGCCAACCTGCGCCCCAGGCCAGCCCCTGATTGATGCCCGGACAACCGCGGGGAGGGGTTCCGGGTTGCAATCCCCCGGCGCTCAGGCGACTACAGGGGTTCCCGATCCATGCGTCTGTTCGATACTCTGTCCCGCGAAGTGCGCGAGCTTCATCCGATCGACGGCAAGACCTTTCGCTTCTACTGCTGCGGTCCCACCGTCTACGGACCGGCTCATATTGGCAATTTCCGCACCTTCGTGCTGCAGGACGTGTTCCGTCGCGTGCTCGAGATCGGCGGGCTCGCCACCCGCCACGTGCGCAACGTCACCGACGTCGATGACAAGACCATCCGCGGCGCCAACGAGGCCGGCCAGCCGCTCGAACAGTTCACCGGCCACTGGCTGGAGCTGTTCGAACGCGACGCCGCGGCGCTGGGCCTGCTGCCACCCCACGTCCAGCCCGGGGCGGTGGCCCACATCCCGCAGCAGATCGACATGATCCAACGGCTGCTCGACCGCGGCCACGCCTACCAGTCCGGCGACGGCTCGGTGTATTTCCGCGTGGCCTCGTTCGAGGACTACGGCCGGCTGTCGCACCTCGACCAGCGCGAATTGAAACACGGCGCCTCGACCACCGCCGGCAGCGGTGCGGACCGCCCCGCCGCGGACCCCGCGGCCGCCGCCGCCGCGACCGCCAACGACGCCGACGAGTATGACAAGGACTCGGTGGCCGATTTCGCCCTGTGGAAACGGCACAAGCCGGAGGACGGCGGCATCGCCTGGGACAGCCCGTGGGGCCGCGGCCGGCCCGGCTGGCACCTCGAGTGCAGTGCCATGATCGAGCACTACCTGGGCACCGACTTCGACCTCCACTCGGGAGGCGTCGACCTGGTGTTCCCGCATCACGAGAACGAGATCGCCCAAAGCTGCTGCGCGGCCGGCGGATCGTTCGCGCGCCACTGGTTCCACATCAACCACCTGATGGTCGACGGCGGCAAGATGTCCAAGTCGCTGGGCAACCTCCATACCATCGACGACCTCGGCGCCCGCGGCCACGATCCGATGGCGGTCCGCTACGTGCTGCTGTCGGGCACCTACCGGCGGCCGTTGAATTTCACCCTCGACTCGCTGCACGACGCCGGGTCGGCGCTGGCCCGGCTGGGCAAGTTCGCCGCCGCCTTGCAACGCCGCGCCGACCAGCCGGCACCCGGTTACGAGGAACTTCGCGGCCTTGGCGGCGAGCTGGCCGACTCGCGTTTCGGTCCGTCCTGGCAGGCGCTCAACGAGGACCTCAACACCCCGGCCGCGCTCGGGCGGTTGTTCACCGCCGTGCGCAAGGTCAAGCCCGACCAGTTGCAACCCGCCGAGGCCGCGCGACTCTGGCGCGCCTTCCAAGCGCTGGTGCACGGCGCCCTCGGCCTGACCCTGCCGGTTCCCGCCGCCGACGGCGCCCCTGCGGACTCCGCCACCAACGCCGATGCGCCCGACGACGTGAAATCACTCGCCGACCGCCGCTGGCAGGCCAAGCAGGACCGTGACTTCGGCCTCGCCGACAACCTTCGCGCCGAACTGCTGGCGGCCGGCTGGCAGGTAATGGACCGCAAGGACGGCTACGATCTCAATCCCGCGCCCTGAGCGCGCTCCGCGAAGCGCCGCTACATGGCGGCTGCAAGAGGCCGTTACCCCCACACACAGCCCATGCAACCCCCAACCCCCGCACGACGCGGCCTCCTGCCGGCGCACGTCTCCGGCGCCGCCTGGCTCGCGCTCGTTGTCGTCGTGTTGACCGGCACCACCCCGGA
>SKLO01000619.1 GCA_007123195.1 Verrucomicrobiales bacterium
CCCGGCCTCGCGAGCGCAACGGCGGTAGGTTGAGTCGCTGCAATTCGACCGGGGTGCGGGTCGCTCGTTCCCTGCGCCTTCTTCCTTCACGGCCTCTTTCGCACGCTGCGAATGAGACCGCCGCGTGGTCCCGGCACCCGCCTGTGCGCCTCACGCACAGGAGATCGAATTGCGCCAATTCAACCTACCGGGCTGCCGCACGGCCGCTGCACCAGCGTCCGGACCTTTTACTTTTCACTCTTGACCTTTTACTTTCAAGTTGGTCGGGAGGGTTGCCTCACCGCATCACCCCAGCACCTCCCGAATGATCCCGCCGTGTACGTCGGTGAGGCGTTGGTCGGCGCCGTTGTGGTAGAACGACAGCCGGCGGTAGTCGAGGCCCAGCAGGTGCAGCACGGTGCCGTAGAATTCCCACACCGTGGTGGGCCGGCGCTCGGCCCGGCGGCCGAAATCGTCGGTGGCGCCAACGTCGATGCCGCCGCGCACTCCGGCGCCCATCATCCACACGGTGAATCCGTCAGGGTTGTGGTCGCGCCCGCTGGTGCCGTGCTGATGCATCGGCATGCGGCCGAACTCGGTGGTCCACAGCACCAGCGTGTCCTCCAGCAGGCCGCGTTGTTTGAGGTCGCTGATCAGGGCGGCGGTGGGCTGGTCGAACACCGGGCAATGGCGCTCGTAGTCGGCCTTGAGGGTGCGGTGCGCGTCCCAGTTGAGCAGGCCGTCGACGCCGCTGGCGCGCGAGGCGCAGTAGAGGTTGACGTAGCGCACCCCGCGCTCGAGCAGGCGCCGCGCGAGGATGCAGTTGCGGGCGTAGGCGGCCTTGAGGTCGTTGCCGGAATCGGCGCCGTAGAGCCGGTGGATGTGCTCCGGTTCGCCGGCCACGTCGGTCACCTCGGGCGCCGACAACTGCATGCGGGCGGCGAGTTGATAGGCGTGGATGCGGGCCTGCAACTCGGTTTCACCGGGCCGTTGGCGGGCGTGGTCGCGGTTGAATCCGTTGATCAATTCGCGGGTGTCGCGCTCAAGCCGTTCGTCGATGGCCACGCCGTCGCCGCCGGCGGGCGCGAGGTTGCGGACCGGTTGGTGGTCGGCCATGACAATCGCCTGATGGCGCGCGGGCAGGAAGCCGTTGGACCAGTTGGCCTTGCCGTTGGGCGGTTCGCCGCGGATGTCGGGGATCGCCACGTAGGCGGGCAGGTTGTCGCTCTCGCTGCCGAGCGCGTGGCTGATCCAGGCGCCGGCGGCGGGGAATCCCTCGGTCAGGTGGCCGCTGTTCATGAACACGCAGCCGGGACCGTGGGTGTTGGTCTTGGTGGTCATGCCGTGGAGGAAGGCGATGTCGTCCACATGCCCGGCCATGTGGGGCAGCATGGAGGAGAGCATCTTGCCGCGTTGGCCGCACGGCACGAACGGCCACGGGCTTTTCATCAGCGCGCCGTTCTTGCCTTGAAAACTGACATGATCCTCCTCGCCGGGCAACATGCGTCCGTCCCACTCCTCAAGCACCGGCTTGTGCTCCCACAAGTCCATGTGCGAGGCGGCGCCGGGGCAGAAAATCTGCAGCACGCGCTTGGCGCGCGGCTGAAAATGGGCCGGCTGCAGCGCCAGGGCCGCGCGCTCGCGCTGCATCAGCCCGGCCAGGCCGACCCCGAACAGACCGCTGGTCACGCTGCCGAGGAAACGACGGCGGGTGAGGTCGTGCAGGGACGGGGATTCGGAGGCGGCGGATGGCATCTGTGTTTGGTGGTGTAACAGGGTTCCAGGGCCCGGTTGGGTGTAAGCGTCAGGACCAGGGCCGCGCGGCAACTGGTGTGGCCACGTCAGGGTCGGGGGCACGTTGGTCAGTCGATGAAGATCAGCTCGCTGGTGTTGAGCAGGGCGCGGGCGAACGCCGGCCAGCCGTGGACCTCGACAAACGCCAGGCCGGCGGCGATCTCGTCGTCGTCCGGCGGTCGCTGCCAGGCCAGTCGCAGCGCCTCCTGCATGCGGGCGCGGTCGTCTTGTTCCGCTCCCCCGCCGGCTTCGAGCCGTCCGGCCAGCGCCGCGGCCATGTCAAAGGTGAAGGCGTGGTTGAGCATCACCAGCGCCTGCATGGGGGTGGTGGTGGCGTCGCGTCGCGCGGTTGAGAACGCGCAGTCGGGCTGATCGAACTCGGTCAGCAGGTCGACGGTCGAGGCGCGCGCGTTGTGGTGGTAGACGGAGCGGCGCCAGGTCTCCGGTCCGTGGCGGTCGAGCGGGATGTAGGTGGCGACGTTGTCCTGATGATATTGATAGAGCCGGAAGCCGGGGCCGCCGGAATCCTCGTCGGGCAGCCGGCCGGCCACCGCCAGCATGGTGTCGCGGATTTCCTCGGCCGCCAGCCGCCGCGGCGGGAAGCGCCACAGCAGGCGGCTGTCGGCATCGGTGCGGGCGGCGTGCTCGCGCCATTCGGACGACTGCCGCCAGGCCCGGGAGGTCATCAGCCAGCGGTGCAGGTCCTTGAGCCGCCAGTCGTTTTCCAACAGCTGTTGCGCCAGCAGGTCGAGCAACTGCGGATGGCTGGGGCGGCCGCCCATGTAACCGAAGTCGCTGGGCGTGTCGACGATGCCGGTGCCGAAGTGGTGCTGCCAGACCCGGTTGGCCAGGACCCGTGGCGTGAGCGGATTGTCCGGGGCCACCAGCCAGTCGGCCAGCGCCAGCCGCCGTTCGTGCTCGGGCGCGTCGTGGTCGAGCTGGTAGCCCGTGGTCACCAGCTCGAGCGTTGACAGGCTCGATGGGGCCACCGGGTCGCCGTGCTGTTCCGGGCTGCCGCCGAGGAACACATGGAACGGCCCGCGGCCGCGGTCGGCATTGCGGTTCCCCACCCAGACCACCGGCAGGGCGGGCAGTGCGGCCAGCTGGCGTTCGACCTCGCCGCGCTCGGCCCGAAGCTCGGCCAGCTCCTGCTCTTCTTCGGCGGTGATCACCGCGCGCCGCAGCCGGTGTTTGCGGTGGTTGTCGCTGACCGGTTGGCGATCGCGGCCATGGGCGACCTCTTGCCAGCTTTCGCCGTCGTCGGATACCTCGATCCGGTAATCGGCGACGAACACGAACAGGCCCTGGCCGGGTTCGGCCTCGTCGCGGGCGCTGGAGAACACCACCCGCCCGATCTCGGCCGGTTCGGCAAGGTGGATTGTCAGGGTGTTGCCGGTGGCGTGAAAGCGCGCACCGAACTGGCCGTCGATCGCCAGCTGGGGTCCGTAGGCGTCCGGGTAATCCTCCACCTGCCGCGAAGGTCCCGAGGCGGTCGCACCCTGGCTGGCCAGCGCCACGTTGCGCGGTTCGGCCCCGGTGGTCCAGATTTCGAACTCATCGATGCGAAAACCGGAGGCGGCGGCCGGATTGGTGTCGATCGACTCGCTCACCAGCCGCACGTGGGCGGCGGTCACGGGGTCGAACGCTTCCTCGACGCCGCGGCGATCGACCGGTTCGCGGGTCCATGCGGCCGCCAGTCGGTTCTCCTGCTCGGCCGTGCGCCCGGCGATGGCCTCCTCGATGCCGCCCACGCGTTCGTCGATCTCGCGGCGGCGCCCCTCGAGCGGTGTGCGCGCCTCGCGGTCGGCGGCGATCTCGTCATCGCGTGCCAGCACACGCTCGCCGTGTTCCACCGCCGAGAAGGTCGCGTAGAGCGCGTAGTAGTCGTCGATGAGAACGGGGTCGAACTTGTGGTCGTGGCAGCGGGCGCAGCCGATCGACAGGCCGAGGAAGGCCTCGCCGGTGGTGCTGATGATCTCGTCGAGAATGTTGGCGCGGATCTGGCGGGCCTGGACCTGATCTTGGTTGCCGACGTCGTCGTAGGGACCGGCGACCAGGAAGGCGCTGCCGATTTCCACCTGCGGATCACCCTTGCCGATCACGTCCCCGGCCAGGTGCTCTCGGATCAGCTGGTCGAACGGTTTGTCCTCGTTGATCGAGCGGATCACGTAGTCGCGGAACGGCCACAGGTTGGTGATGATCTGGTTGCGTTCAAAGCCGCGGCTCTCGCCGAACCGGACCACATCGAGCCAATGCCGTCCCCAGCGTTCGCCGTAGCGGGGCGACGCCAGCAGCCGGTCAATCAGCGCGGCCCAGGCCTCGTCATCGCCGGCGGGGTCGTTGACGAACGCGGTCACCTCCGCGGGCGAGGGCGGCAGGCCGTGCAGCACGTAGTGGGCGCGGCGAACCAAGGTGGCGCGCTCGGCCGGCGGGTTGGGTTCCAGCCCGGCCCGGTGCAATTCGGACCATACATGGGCGTCGACCGGATGGGTCTGCCAGGCCGCGGGAGCTTCTTCGACCGCGGGCGGGTCGCCCGGGTCGAGGGGTTGGAACGCCCACCAATTGCGGTCGGCCTTCGACGCCTCGCGCAGGACGACATCCTCCGGCCATGGCGCGCCGGCCTTGATCCACGCCGCCAGCAGCTCCGCTTCGTCGTCGGTCAGCGGGTCGCCCTCCTTGGGCATGTAGGGTCGGTTCTCGCCCGCGGCGGTGTCGGTCACCGACACCTGGTGGAGCAGACTGGCACCCGGGTCGCCCGGGACCACCAGTCCCGCCTCGGGGTCGAGGACCTGGCTGGCCATGGCGAGGGAGACGTCGCCCTGGACGTTGTTCGGGTTGTGGCAGGCGAGGCACTTGGCTTCCAGCACCGGCTGCAGTGCATTAAACGATGCGGCCGCATCGGCATCGGCCAGGGACTCTGCCGTGGTCGCCCCGGCCAATGCCGTGATCGCAGTCAGGACAAGGGTCGCCGCCCCGGCAGCCCGGCGGCGACACATGCCGATGGCGGGACCGGGGTCGTGGCTGGCGATGGCAGGGGACACGGTGCTGTCAACGTTGGGAGTTCGGGCCGGCTTTCAACCGCGCGGTGGCTGATCAGGGGGCAGGTGAATCAGTGAATCAGCGAATCAGTGGGTGAGTGAATCAGTGGGTCAGCAGGCTGAGCGGGACATTGCCTGGCCTGCCCATCGATCGCGCAGGGACGCCGGAAGGCCCCACGGCAGGTCCATGGGCCGACAAGGTGTCGGTCCCGTGGCGCGGACCTTGACTGGTGGCCGGCCATTGGCCGGGATGACAGGCTGGGCAGCGGCGAGTCCCGGCCGGTTGCCCCCGGTCCCGCACGCATGGCAACACGGTGGCACGGTCGTAATGACCGCGCCAGACGGTGTCGGTGGTCTCCGGGTCGCGTGGCGTCGGCTTGGGCCTTGCGCGATGGCCGCTGCGGCGCTAGCTTGCCGGATGAAGATCACGTTCCTGACCCCGCTGATGGCCGCGTTGTTCGTTGGAGGATCACTCGCTCTGGCGGCCTGTCGCGAGGACAAGCCGGAGCCGTCGGCGGAAGTGGAGGCGGAGGGGCAGGCTGGGGAAGCGGCGGGCGGCAACATCGACGGCCACGGCTTGACCGAAGCGGCTGCCGGTGATGCGGCCGAGCGTCCTTGGCGCGACTGGTCGGGCCTGAGCGACGACGAGTTGAAGGAGAAGCTGACTTCCGAGCAATACCGGGTGACCCAGCTGGACGGCACCGAGCGCCCGTTTGAGAACAAGTATGACGGCAACAAGGAGGCCGGCCTCTATGTCTGCATCATCTCCGGCGACCCCTTGTTCAGCTCCAGGCACAAGTTCGATTCCGGCACCGGCTGGCCGAGTTTCTACCAGCCGCTGGACCCGGCCACCCTGGCTGAAGTCGAGGACCGCTCGCACGGGATGATCCGCGTCGAGGTGCGTGCCAAGCGCGCCGACTCGCACCTGGGCCACGTGTTCACCGACGGCCCTCAGCCCACCGGCCTGCGCTACTGCATGAACTCGGCGGCGATGCGGTTCATCCCGGTCGACAAGCTGGAGGAAGAGGGCTACGGCGACTTCGTCGGCTTGTTCCAGGACTGACGCTGATGCCGACCCAACCAGCCGAACATGCAGCCGGGCCCGGCGACGGCGCGGCAGAGCGCGTGATCCGACCCGCGACGGCGGCCGACGTGCCGCTGATCCTGCAGTTCATCCGCGAGCTGGCGCACTACGAGCGGCTGTCGCATCAGGTGACCGCCGACGAGGACGGCCTGCGCACCACCCTGTTCGGCGACCGCCCCGCGGCCGAGGTGTTGATCTGCCTGCAAGGCGACAAGCCGGTGGGATTCGCCCTGTATTTCACCAACTACTCCACCTTCCTCGCCAAGCCGGGGATTTGGCTTGAGGACATCTACGTGCAACCGGAAGCCCGGGGCTGCGGTCACGGCAAGGCGCTGCTGCGGGCGGTGGCGGAGACCGCCCACCAGCGCGGAGCCGGCAGGATGGAATGGGCGGTGCTGGATTGGAACCGGCCGGCGCGCGATTTTTACGAAAGCCTCAAAGCCGAGCCGCTGACCGACTGGATCATCCACCGGGTGACGGGGGATTCGCTGCGGCGGTTGGCGGGCGACGGCGGGTGAACCGCGACGGAGCCGTGACCGGTTGCCCGGGCGGATTCCACACTCCTGCTGATAAACGACTTGCCAACAATCCCGACCAGGGTCACTGGTACACTTAACCCCCATTTGTCCCACGATGAGAATTCCCTTCATTGCCCTGATCACCGCTGGCGCCCTGCTGCTGGCCCTTGCCTCCCCCGGCGCGCACGGCGCGGCCATGTTGTTGAACCAGGTCGGTTCCGGCAGCGTGACCATCGGCGCCGGTGCCGGCAACAGCCAGACCGTGAACTTCCCCGCCATCGGCATCGACCGCACTGCATCTGGATTTGGTGAGACCGGCGGCATTGCGATGAGCACGGTGGAAGGGGTGTTTTACACCTACACCTTCAATCTGGTCCCTGGCAGCGGCGGCCGGTTCGACGTGCAGCACCAGATGAACCAGCTGTGGAGCGGCTGGGGCAGCGCCAACAACGGGGAGTGGCAGCGGGGGCCGACCAGCTCGACCTGGAACCGCGGCGTGCGCTTTCAGCACGATTACCCGGGCGGAACACCGACCACCAGAGCCGGGACCCCGGGCCAGAACGCTCCCGGCTTTCCGCTGGTGCCCAACAACACCCTGTTCGAGCCCACGGCCGGCGACCTCTTGCGCGTGGAGGTGTATCTCGACGCCATCCGCAACGAGATCGACTACGTCTACTCCAACCTCACCACCGGCGAGACGTTCAGTTATACGGTGCCCGAGTCGATCGCCGGGGTGCCAACCAGCAACATTCTCAACTTCAACAGCATCGCGTTCCGCACTGACTTCGGCGGTCCGACCACTTTCGACTACACCTACGGCACCTTCGGGGTCGTGCCGGAGCCCGGCCGGGCTTTGCTGTTGACGGCAGGTTTGCTCGGATGGATGACCAGGCGTCGGCGGTGATCGGCTGATCGGC
>SKLO01000645.1 GCA_007123195.1 Verrucomicrobiales bacterium
GATGATACCACAACCGGAGGCGATGGCCGGACCCGGAACGAATTGGAGGTCGCCGAAGGCAAATGGCGGACCAAGTCCAGCCCATCTTACAGCCGGCCAATGAGCGAACAGACACCAATGGGTGGGCAGATAGCCGGGGTGTCGGGAGTCCGGGCTAACGCCTTGTCAAGGCACAGGGCGGCGTTGGTCATGCGCCCTGCACAGCGGTGCGCAGCACCTTTCGTCCGGGGCCATGCTTCAGGGCATGACGGAGGCTTGCCAGTTGGATGTTCTGGAAAGAGCCTTGCAGAACCATAGGATGATGATTCCTTGATGGAGACCGCTCAGAATGACCACCCTGACAACCAATGGCGCGGTAAAACCGGATGGCAGCAAGCGTCCCGACGCTGTCCTGCGGGAGGCGGCGCTGACGGTTGCCCTCCACGCCAGCGTCGAGCGCCGCATCCCGGCGCCGGGGTCGACCATGGTGGCGTTCGGCCTGCTGAAACCGGTCGTCAGCTGCGGGCAGGCCGCCGAGGCCAAGGGGATTCCGCTGGCGAATGAGTTGAAGTCGCTCGTGCTGGCGACGCAAAAGGGCTTTGTGGTTCTGCACCTGCCCGGCGACGGCGCCGCCTGCCTCCGCAGGGTCAAGGGGGCCCTTGAAATTCGTGAAGCCTGCCTGGCGGCGCCGGAACAGCTGGCGTCGTTCGGCCTGCGGCCCGGAACGGTGTGCGCGGTCAAGGATCCCGTTTGGAGCCTGCCGCACCTGATCAGCCGGCGGGTGTTCCAGCGGGACCTGGTCTCCACCAACGATGGCACGCTGCAGGGCTACTACCGATTCCAGCCGGCGGTCTTGCTGACCGCCGCTTCGGTCGTGGTGGGCGACTTCGAACGCGCGTCCTGAGGGACGAAGCTGGTGGATGGCTCAATCCCCCCGTCCCGCTCAGTCGAGCGACCGCGGGCTGTCGCCCAAGCGGTCGAGCCACTGCATGAAGTCGGCCATCATCTCGCGGGTGCGCGGGTTCTTGACCTGCTCGCGGGCCTCGTGGAACCAGCCGCGGCAGGTGGACTTGACGTCCTTGCGCACCTCGAGCAGCAGCCCGGTGGTCAGCGGCACCAACCGGCCGCTGGTCATGGCGTCGCCGATGGCCAGATGACTGGCGCGCTCGACCCAGCCGCGCAGGTCGGCGCCGGACAGCCCGCGGCTGGCGTCGGCCAGCGCGTGGATGTCGATCTGGTCGGTCGGCTTGTCCGCCAGCAGTCGCTTGAGAATGCGGCGGCGGGCGCGGTTGTCGGGTGGTGGCACGAACAAGGCGCGGTCGAACCGGCCGGGGCGCAACACCTGCGGGTCGAGCGCCCACGGCGTGTTGGTCGCGGCCATCACCAGCACCTCGCTGCCGGGGCTGTGAATGGCGTCAAGCTCGGCCAGCAACTGGTTGACCACATTGCGCATCTGCGGGTCCCTCAGACGCCGGCGATCGGGCGCGAACGAGTCCGCCTCGTCAAAGAACAGCACCGAGGGCGACTGCTGGCGGGCGGTTTCAAACAGGTAACGCAGGTTTTTCTCAGTGTTGCCGATGTAGGAATCGAACAGGTCGTGGATGCCGATCGGAAACACCTTGGCGCGCGATTCGCCGGCAATGGCGCGGCTGACGAGCGACTTGCCGCACCCGGGCGGGCCGTAAAGCAGGATGCCGCCGGCGGCCTGCTGGCCGTAGGCGCGGAACAGCGAGGGATCCTTGAGCGGATCGAGCAGTCGCGAGCGGATCTCGGCCTTGACCCGTTCCAAGCCGCCAACGGCCTTGAAGCTCAGGCTTCCCGGATCGATCGGCGCCGGCTGGAACCAGTGTTCGGTGCGCCAGTCGCCCTCTTCATCAAAGTCGTGGTCGTCGTCAAGCGCGTCCTCGTCGGGAAATCCGTGGCCGTGCCCCCCGTGGCGAGGCTCGCTGCCCACCGGGGCGGGCGCGCGCCGCGGCGGCCGGCCGCCGCGGCCAAGTTCCTTCTCCAGCCCCGGATCGCCGATGGCGGAATCAACCGCCAGCGCCTTGTGATACTCCTCCAACGCCTTGCTGCGGTTGTTCTCTGCCAGGTGGATGCGGGACAGGAACAGGTGCGCCGGGGCGTAGTCCGGATGGTCGCGCAGGATGCGCTCGACGCGCACCGCAGCCTCGGAGGTCTTGCCGTCGAGGAACAGCACCCGGGCCACGCCCAGCTGGGCCTCGTAATGAGCCGGTTCAAGCGTCAGCAGGCGTTCGAACGCCTGACGGGCCTCGGTGAACTGGAGGTCGTCCAGGCAGCGTTGTCCGTAAAGCAGCAGCAGCGCGGTGTTGCCGGGCGACCGGCGCAGGGCGCGGCGAAGAGAGTCGAGATCAGGCATCGTGGCTCGCAGTAGAGATTAGCGGCGCGGGCGAAGCGGGGCAAGCCCCGGGCGCCGGCAGGTCGAGAAAGTTTTGCAAAAGGGTGCGCCCGTGCTGGGTGAGGATCGATTCCGGATGGAACTGGACTCCGTGCACCGGGTGCTCCCGGTGACGCAGGCCCATGATCTCGCCCTCGGCGGTTTCCGCGCACAGATCGAGACAATCGGGCAGCGACTCGCGTTCAACGATCAGCGAATGGTAGCGGGTGGCCACGAACGGCGAGGGCAACCCGGCGAACAGGCCGGCACCGTCGTGCAGCACCGGCGAGGTCTTGCCGTGCATCAGGCGCGGGGCGCGGATGACGCGCCCGCCGTAGACCTCGCCCAGGCACTGGTGACCGAGGCAGACCCCGAGAATCGGCAGCCGGCTGCCAAACCGGCGGATGACATCGCTGCTGATGCCGGCTTCCTTGGGCGTGCACGGCCCGGGCGAGATGCAGATGCGCTCCGGCCGCAACTCCTCGATCTGGTCGAGCGTGAGCGCGTCGTTGCGATGCACCTCCATCTCCGCCCCCAGTTCGCCGAAATACTGCACCAGGTTGTAGGTGAAGGAGTCGTAGTTGTCGATGACAAGCAGCACGGCAGTGGGACCTCGGTCGGTGGTTGGGTGGCGGCGCGGGCGCCCGGCTCGGTTCAGGATGGGGCCGCGGCGGCGGCGGCGTCAAGCGCGGGATGTCACTCGGACAACTCGCCCGCGCGGCGGATGGCGCGCAGCAGGGCCGCGGCCTTGTTGACGGTCTCGTTGTATTCGTAGGTCGGGTCCGAGTCCGCCACCACCCCGGCACCGGCCTGGACATAGGCCTGACCGTCCTTGAGCACGCAGGTGCGCAGCGCGATGCAGCTGTCGAGCGCACCGTCAAAGCCGAAATACCCCACCGCCCCCGAGTAGGCGCCGCGCTTGTGCTTCTCCAACCCGTTGATGATCTCCATGGCACGCACCTTGGGCGATCCCGAAACCGTGCCCGCCGGGAACGTCGCCCGCATGACATCATACGCGCTGGCCCCGGGTCGCAGTTTCCCCCGCACGTTGGATACAATGTGCATGACGTGCGAATAGCGTTCGATGATCATCAGGTCATCGACCTCGACCGTGCCGAATTCGGCGATCCGCCCGACGTCGTTGCGCGCCAGGTCGACCAGCATGATGTGCTCGGCGCGCTCTTTGTGGTCGTTAAGCAAATCGCGCGCCAGCTCGTCATCCTCCGTCTCGGTCGCACCGCGCCAGCGGGTGCCGGCGATCGGCCGGATCTCGATGGTTTGACCGATGCAACGCACGTGCACCTCCGGCGAGCTGCCGACCAGGCTGAAGCCGTCCGGGAACTGCAGGCAGAACATGTAAGGCGATGGATTGACGTGCCGCAGCGCCCGGTAGAGCGTCAGCGGGCTGCCGTCGTAGGGCACCGCGAACCGCTGCGAAGGCACCACCTGGAAGATGTCCCCGGACGCTATGTAATCCTTGCTCCGGCGCACCATGGCCTCGTATTCGCCCTGGCTGGTGTTGCTGGCTGCCTCGGGGGCGGTGCCGTTCGGCTGCGGCGAGAACGCCTGCAGCGGCCGGTGCGGCAGCGGCGTCTCCAGCCTGGCCACCAGATCCTTCAGCCGCGCGGTGGCGTCGGCGTATGCCTCGGCCGGCGATTCAAACCGGCGCAGATCAGCCCCGGCCACCAGCTGCATCTTGCGGAACCGATGGTCGAAAATCACCACCGTGTCGGTGACAAAGAACGCCAGGTCCGGCAGCCCCAGCGGGTCGGGCGGCGGCGCCGGCAGGGTCGGCTCAAAGAACCGCACCATGTCGTAGGCCAGGAACCCGACCGCCCCGCCGTGGAACACCGGCAAGCCCTCGACCTTGGCCGGCCGGTAGCCGGCCATCCACTGCTCCAGTTCCGCCAGCGGCTCGGTTTCCGTCTGCCACTCATGCACCCCGTCGGCATCGGTCCGGGTCATCTTGCGGCCGTGCGCCTGCAGCAGCGCCGCCGGCCGGCCGCCGAGGATCGAGTAGCGCCCCGAATCGGCGGTCATCTCGGCCGATTCAAACAGGAAACTCGCGCTGCCGGCCTCGGCCACCTTCTGATAGGCCGACAACGGGGTCTCGTAGTCAGCCGCCAGCTCGGTGAACACCGGGATCAGGTTGCAACCCTCGGCGGCCAGACGGTCAAAGGTCGGGCGGTCGGGCGACAGCGGCAGGTTGAATTCGGTGGTCACAAGGCGAACCGGGAGCATGGCGCAGGTGGGTCGACGGCGCAACCGGTGGTTGCCACTGCTTGCGGCGCCTTCCGCAGCTGCCGCGCTCCCGCACGGCCGGCGGAAAATCGGGTTGCCCACCCCGCCGCAGGAGTCTAGCCGTGGGCATGAGATCCACCCCGCTCTTGTGCCTGTGCCTGTGCCTGTTGTCCCTGCTCGCCGCCAGCGGCTGGACCCACGCCGCAGCCGCGGATGAACGGCCGAACATCGTGTTCATCTTCAGCGATGACCACTCGCCCAACGCCATCGGCGCCTACGACCGCTGGCTGAAGTCGGTCGATCCGACGCCCGCCATCGACCGGTTGGCGGCCGAGGGCATGCTGTTCGAGCGCAGCTATTGCACCAACTCGATCTGCGGCCCGGTGCGCGCAGTGATCGAGACCGGCCTGCACAGCCACCTGAACGGGTTCCGGCGCAACGGCGACCAGTTCGACTGGGACCAGCAGACCTTTCCCAAGCTGATGCGCGACGCGGGTTACCAGACCGTGATGTATGGCAAATACCACATGGGCGGCACCCCGCAGGGTTACGACGAATGGATGGTGCTGCCGGGACAGGGCGACTATTTCAATCCCGACTTCATCACCCCGGACGGCAACGTCCGGATCGACGGCCACTGCACCGACGTCGTCACCGACCTGGCGGTGCGATGGCTCAAGGAACAGCGCGATCCGGATCAGCCGTTCCTGCTGCGCGTGCAGCACAAGGCGCCACACCGCAACTGGATGCCGGCGCTGCGCCACCTCGACACCTTCGACGACGTGCTCATCCCCGAGCCGCCGACCTTGTTCCAGAATCACAAGACCCAGGCCTCGCCGTCGCGCTACCAGGAAATGGAAATCGACCGCCACCTCGACATCCACTACGACCTGTTCCTCGACCTGACACCCGATGTGGAGCCGGAGCCAACCCAGCAGCGACAGGACCGGTCCGGCTGGAACAACATGCGTAAAATGAGCGAGCAACAGCTGACCGCCTGGCGCGATCACTTCGGCCCGCACGACGAGGCGTTCCACGCCGCCGGCCTCGAGGGCGAGGACCTGGTGCGCTGGAAATTCCAGCGCTACATGCGCAACTACCTCGGCTGCATCCGCGGCGTCGACGAAAGCGTCGCCACCCTGATGACCACCCTTGAGGAACTGGGGCTCGAGGAAAACACCATCGTGATCTACTCCTCCGATCAGGGATTCTACCTGGGCGACCGCGGCTGGTACGACAAGCGCTGGATGTATGAGAACTCGTTCGAGATGCCGCTGATCATCAAGTGGCCGGGCGTCACCGAGCCGGGATCGCGCAACACCGACCTGGTGCAGAACCTGGATTACGCCTCGACCTTCCTTCACATGGCCGGGCTGGAGATTCCCGGCAACATGCAGGGCCGGTCCATCGTGCCCCTGCTCAAAGGCGAGAGCCCCGGCGACTGGCGCGACGCGATCTACTATCATTACTTCGAATACCCGAGCGTTCACATGGTCGCCCGGCACCGCGGCGTGCGCACGGATCGCTTCAAGCTGATCCACTACTACCAGTTCGGCGAATGGGAGTTCTACGATCTCGACACCGACCCTCACGAACAGGCCAACCAGTATGACAACCCGTGGTATGCGGAGCAGGTGCGGGACCTGAAGAAGCGGCTGGAGGAGCTGCGGGAGCAATACGAGGACGACTCCGACATCTCCGAGCAGCCGGACGAGTGGAAGGCGCAGTTCCGCCCGGACGCGGAATGACGATGGCTCGGCTGAGGGGCGGCAGCCCCGAAGAACCAGTTGCCTCAACCTGTCATCCCTGAGCGTGCGCCCCCTCCGCCACACCCTCCCCGCGCCCGCAGGGCGCGCTATGGAGGGCGGTCTCCTGTCCGCCTGCCAATGAAACCGCGCATCAATGAACCCTTGGCATCGCGCGCAAGCTCCCGCCAAGGCCCACGGGGACGCCGCTGCCACAGTCACGCGCCCCCGTGAACACAATCCACCCTGCGGCGCGAAACCTCCCACCGCTCCCGCATCACCCACAAATCCCGCCGACCGCTTGCGTGACGGAGGGGCGACGTCCTCGCCGCCCGCGAATGCTCGGCGGATGAAGGAGCCAATGAGGGGAGCGCCAGCGTCCCCGAGCGCGAAGCCCTCCCCATGGTCACCTCATCCCGTCCGGCTCCCATTGAGTTGGCCTTTGAAAAAGGCGAGAAAGCGGCCGATCAAGGTCCTTGGACGGGAACACTGTTTGCAGGCTTTCCTGAGATCCGGATCTGCCATATGACCGGCATGCGAGGGCTCTGACCAATCGTGGGAGTCTCCATCATCACCAATCGCGTTACACGGACAACCTTCCGCGGCTTCCATGCACAATTTCCTTTCGGCTTCGGTTGTCGGCTGCCTTGAAACAAAAGCATGCCCGCCGTCGTCGTTTCTTTTGAAAATAGTCGGAGCCGTCTCGCGGCACAGGTCACAGTCAATACATTGATCATCCACATAAAACGCGCCAGGAGCGTTGTCCAAGTATCGATAGGGGAAGTCAGCCATGGAGCGCGTATTTCAATTCTGCCGGACGATGATTGGTGATGGTCAACCCATCCTCCGACCATTCACCCAGCGGCGGGGACGCCGCTTCTACGCCAGCTATCGCACCACCAACCCGCCCCCGCCAATATCCCACCCAGCGCCCGAACCA
>SKLO01000112.1 GCA_007123195.1 Verrucomicrobiales bacterium
CACCCTGACATGTTTCTGGTCGACGGCGGGGCCGACACCTCGCTCAGCCAGAGCGGCCCGCTCGCCTCCGGCACGCCCGGCGCCCTGGCCGCCTACGCCATGGCCATCGAGCAGGCCGGCAGCCGGCCGCTGGCGGAACTGCTGCAACCCGGCATCCGCCACGCCGACGAGGGATTTGAAGTCGACGCAGGCTTCGTCGCCCGGGTCGCCTCGGTGGCGCTCACTTTGCGACAATACGAGGGTTCGCGCGCGCTGCTCTTCGATGCCGAAGGCCGGCCGTTGCGGCCGGGTGCCCTGCTGCGCCAACCCGACCTCGCTGAAACCTACCGCGGCATCGCCGACCACGGTCCGGATCATTTCTACCGCGGACCGGTGGCGGCGCGCATCGGCGAGTGGATGCACGAGCACGGCGGCCTGCTCACCGCCGGGGACTTCGCCGGTTACCAGGCGCATGCGCGCGAGCCGGTGCGCTCGACCTACCGCGGCCACGAAGTCATCGGTTTCCCCCCACCCAGCTCCGGCGGCGTACACGTCGCGCAGATCCTCCACATCCTTGAATCATTCGACCTCGCCGCACTGCAGGACCAGCCGGCCGCTTGGGTCCACCTGGTCGCCGAGGCGATGAAACTGGCGTTCGCCGACCGCGCCCACTGGCTGGGCGACCCCGACTTTTTTCCCGTGCCCAAAGGTCTGATTGATCCCGACTACGCCGCCGGACTGGCGGTCCGGATCGATCCCGACCGGGCCTCGGAGGTCGCGGGTCATTCCATGCCGCCGGACTGGGAGGATCACGTGTTCGAGCGCCACACCACCCACCTGTCGGTGGCCGATGCCGACGGCAACTGGGTGGCGATCACCGCCACCATCAACACCAGCTTCGGTTCCAAGGTCATCGTGCCCGGCACCGGCGTGGTGTTGAACAACGAGATGGATGATTTCTCGATCCAGCCCGGTGTGCCGAACCACTTCGGCCTGGTCGGCAGCGAGGCCAACAAGGTCGAGGCCGGCAAGCGACCACTGTCCAGCATGAGCCCGACCCTGGTGCTCGACCCGGATGGCCGGCCGCTGTTGTCGGTTGGCGCCGCCGGTGGCCCCACCATCATCTCGCAGGCGGTGCTGGCCGTGATCGGCATCATTGACTTCGATCTGACCCTCGCCCAGGCGCTGGCGCAACCCCGCTTCCACCATCAGTGGTTGCCGACCACCCTGCGCATCGAGCAGGCCTGGGACGCCTCCATACGCGAGGGGCTCGAGGCCCGGGGCCACGAGCTGCAGCCGGTCAACTCGATGGGGCGCTCCCAGGCGGTGCTGCTCGATGCCCGCGGCCATTGGCACGGAGCCGCCGATCCACGCGGAAACGGTCGCGCCGCCGGACCGGAGCCGGATTGAACCGGAGCTACAAGCCCAACAACAGTTTGGCGGTCGCGAAGTAGATGATCATGCCGCTGATATCGACCGTGGACGTGATGCCCGGGGCCGACACCACCGCCGGGTCCACCCCGATGGCCCGGGCACCGAGCGGAAGCAGGCAGCCCAGCAGGGTCGAGCTGGTCACCTGCACCACCAGCGAGGTGGCCACAGTGAACGCGACGTGCCAGGTGGTCAGGTCGCCCGGCAAATTGTCCGCTCCCGGCAGGAACAGCATCACCTGGATGCCGATGGCGGTCGCCAGGGTCAACCCGATCAGCAGGCCCACCCGCAGTTCCTTCCAGGCAATGCGCAACGCCGCCGACGGCTCGATCTCGCCGAGCGACATGGCGCGCACCACCATGGTCGCGGCCTGGCCGCCGGTGTTGCCCCCGGCCGCCACCACCATCGGCATGTAGATCGCCAGCGCAAACAACTGGCTGAGCACCTCCTCGAACTGGAACAACACGTTGCCGGACACGATCCCGACGAAGGCCAGTCCCACCACCCAGGGCACCCGGCGCCGCCAGTGATGGGTGATCGGGATGTTCAGGTACAAATCGTCGGTCACCGCCGGACGGATGGCCGCGCTTTTCTCGATGTCCTCGGTGACCTCCTCCTCGACGATTTCCATGGCGTCGTCGTGGGTGATCACGCCGAGCAGCACGCCGTTCCCGTCGGTCACCGGCAGCGCCGCAAGGTCGTAGCGCATGATCATCTGCGCGGCCTCCTCCTGGTCGGCCATCGCCTCGATGCTGATGTCGTCGTCCTCCATCACGTCGCGCACCCGCTGGTCGGGCAGCGCGAACACCAGGTCGCGCAACCGCACCCGGCCGACGATGCGGCGCCGGTCATCGACGACAAAAATGCGCGACAGAAAGCTGAAGTGCTCCTGCTTGCGGCGCAGGGCGTCGAGCGCCTCATTGGTGGTGAGGTGCTCCTTGATCCAGGCGGCGGCGGTCATCCTGCCACCGGCGGAGCTTTCCGGATACTTGAGCAGGTCGCGGGTGCGCTGCTTCTCGGTCTTGCTCAGCAACGCCAGCAGGCGCTCGCGATGCGCCTCATCAAGATCCTGGAGGAAGTCGGTGCGGACATCGTCCTCCATCTCCTCCAGAATCACCCGCTGCCCCTCGGCATTGAACTGGCGCAGCACCAGCTCGGTGTCCCGGGGATACAGGTGCTCGGTCAGGTCGATCGCGTGATCGGACGAGACGTGGCGCAGGAACGCCTCCTTCTCCTCGTCGTTCTTGAGCTGGGAAAACGCGTCGGCGATGTCGGCCGCGTGCCATTGGTCGAACAGCTTGTCCGTGTCCCCGGCGCGCAGACCCCGCAGGTCCCGCGCCCGCAGGATGTCGGTGTCGGGTGTCTCCGCGCTCATCCTGCGCCATGCCACGCCGCCGCGGCGCAGGCAACCGAAGAATCCGCACCGACCCTCAATTGCCCGCCGCCCCGGCCGCCGGCGGTCAGGATCGGTTTCGCTTGTGCCCGCCCCGGTTTGCCCGGATCATGGGCCATGATCTCGTTCTCCACTTCATGGCCGCCCCGCCAGTGGGCTGGTCGCCGCGCCGGACCGGGCCAGAAAATCCTCGGAGTGCTGTTGTTCCTGCTCGCCCTCGGCGTGATGGCCATCGGCGCGGTGGTCGGGGTGATCCTGCTGGCGATCGGTGTTGTCGCGGCGTCCTTCGGCGCGCTGGCGATGGCGGTCCGGCGCGCCCTCGGTGGCGGCGGCCGCTCCGGCGTGCCCGCATCACGCGGCCACCAGCACGGCCAACCCGGCTCCCCCAACCCCGACACCCGGCGCCGCGGGCAACTGGTGATCGATGTCGAGAGCGTGCGGGTCCGGGACGAACGCGGTGACGGCGGGTGAATCGGTGAATCGGTGAATCGGTGAATCGGTGAATCGGTGAGGCGGTGAGGCGGTGAGGCGGTGAGGCGGTGAGGCGGTGAATCGGTGAATCGGTGAATCGGTGAGGCGGTGAGGCGGTTGGCGAGCGGTGGAATGCAGAACCTCAGGGCTCTGGCAACGGGAGTGTGAACCCGGATTCGGCGATGCACCTTCGCCTGGCGGACCGTATTGCCCAACCTTGAGCCAGGCATGGATGGTCGCCGCGTCACCCTTTGTGCCAGTTGCTTGCCAGGTTTACAGTTGCGGCACCGGCGGTTCCTCCGCCGACGTTTCCTGCCTGAACCACCGACCACGCCGGCAACCGCCGGCGAAGCATGAGCCACGCCAACCCACCCACCCTGCCGCGGCGCTACGAGATCGACGCCCTCCGCTCGATCGCGCTCGTGCTGCTCATCATCTACCACGTGTTCTGCGCCTTCCAGCCGTTCGCCCCGGCTGTATGGATCATCGGTTCGCCGCACACCCTCGAGGGCTTTTGGTTCCTCGGTGAACTGCTCAACACCTGGCGCATCCCCGTGTTGTTCCTGCTGGCCGGAATCACCGCCGGCTACCTGCTGAACAACCGCTCGGTCGGCAGCCTGCTGCAATCCCGGCTGATGCGCCTGGTGCCGCCGCTGCTGCTCACCTGGTTCCTCGTCGCCCCCATCTCGTCCGCCTTGTTCCAGCATGCCCAGGGCGGGGCCGTGCGCTACCTGCCGAACGCCGGCCACCTGTGGTTCGTCTGGAACCTGGTCGTGTATTTCGTCCTCGCGGGGCCGCTGCTGCTGTATCTCAAGCTGCGCCCCAACAACCTCCTGCTGCGCCTGCTCCGCCCCCTGCCGCCACACGCCTGGCTGCTCCTGCTGTCAGCCGTGCTGGCCGCCGTCACCATCTTCCTGGAACCCCATATCGCGCCGGAGTCGTTCGCCGTCCATCTCCTCCGCTTCTGGTATGGCTTCGCCAGTTTCCTCGCCGGCATCCTTTTGGTGTCGCTTGGCGACCCGTTCTGGCGGGGAGTCCGCCGTATCGCCCCCGTCGCCCTGGCGGTGGCGCTGGCGCTTTATCTGGTCCGCGTGGGCGGCGGCGTCACCGGGCCCACCTGGGGCCGGCTGGCCGCCGGCGCCACCGAGTCCGCCTGCGGCATGCTCGCCTTCCTCGGCTTCGGTTCCCGCTGGTTCTCCCGCCGTTCGCACATCCTGCCCGTGGTCAACCGCGCGGCCTTCGCCATCTACATCCTCCACCTGCCCGTGCAACAGGCCGCCGCCCTGCTGCTATTCCAGTCGGGACTGCCCGCCCTCTGGACCTTTCCCCTGCTGATCGCCGCCACCCTCGGGGGTTCCATCGTCGTCTACCTCGCCGTGCTGCGCTGGACGCCCTGGCTGCACCCGCTGCTGGGAATCCCACCGGTCAATCCCGCCGCGCCAGCCAAACCGGTCGCCTCAGCGGCCATGGACCCCATCGCACCAACCCCGCCCGCGCGCCGACGGGCGAACATCGTCGCCCGCTTCAGTGTGCTCTACCTGATTACCCCGGCAATCGTCTTCCTCACCATCGCAGTGTTGGTCTCCTCATCGATCCAACCACCTTACGCCAGCCCGCCCGCCGACGGTCCCGGCTCACCCGGCGACATCGCCCTGCGCGAGGCCATCTTCGACCACGACCTCGACCGTGTGCGCCTGACGCTGGACCGGGGTGTCGACGTCAATCGCCGGTTCAAGAACGGCTGGACGGTATTCGCCATGGCCGTGTTCGCCCGCAATCCACAGGCCATGGAGCTCATGCTGGCACACGACCCGGACCTTGCCATCCGCAGCCGCGACGGCCGCACCCTGTTGTGGGCCGCCGCCTGGATGGCCGACCACGAATGCTTCCGGTTGCTGTGGCAAAACGGTGCCGCCGACGGACTGGCCGCGGCCGATTGGACCGCCATTCGCGAGGTGATCGACCAACCCTACCTGGTCGCCGTCACCCAGATCCGCTTCTTCCGTCTCGAACCACCCGCCGAACCCCACTTCAACGCCAGCCGCGACCGCATCCGCGACCTGCTGCGGCAGCATGACGACATCGATTCCGGGGAATCCTGACAAACCAACCTCAGGCCAGCACCTCCCTGACCACGTGTCCGTGGACGTCGGTCAGGCGGAACCGGCGGCCCTGGTAACGGTAGGTGAGTCGCTCGTGGTCGATGCCGAGCAGGTGCAGCACGGTGGCCTGGAAGTCGTGCACGTGGACCGGGTCCTCGATCACGTTGTAGGCGTAGTCGTCGGTGCCGCCGTGGACATGGCCGGGCTTGACGCCGCCGCCGGCCATCCACAGCGAGAAACAGCGGCCGTGGTGGTCGCGGCCGTGGTTTTTCTCGTTGTTGATGTCGCCCTGGCCGAAAGTGGTGCGGCCGAATTCGCCGCCCCAGATGATGAGAGTGTCGTCGAGCAGACCGCGCTGCTTGAGGTCCTTCACCAGCGCGGCCGAGGGCTGGTCGGTGTCGCGGCACTGGATCTCCAGCTGGGTCGGCAGGTTGTTGTGCTGGTCCCAGCCGGCGTGCATGAGCTGGATGAAGCGCACCCCGCGCTCGGCCAGCCGCCGCGCGAGCAGGCAGTTGCGGGCGAACGACCCCGGCCGCTCGACGTCGGGACCGTAAAGGTCGAGCACGTGCTGCGGCTCGCCGGACAGGTCGGTCAGTTCCGGCACCGAGGTTTGCATGCGGTAGGCCATTTCATACTGGGCGATGCGGGTGTCGATTTCCGGATCGCCCTGGAGACCGGCCTTGTGCCGGTTGAACTCCTGCAGGTCGTCGAGCAAGCCGCGCCTGAGGGTGTTGCAGGTGCCGGGCGGGTTGGACAGGTAGAGCACCGGATCGCCCTCGCCGCGGAACTGCACGCCCTGATGCCTCGAGGGCACGAAACCGCTGCCCCAGTAGTAATCGAAGAACAATTGCCCGCACGAGGCTTCCTGATCGCGCGAGGTCATGACGACGAAGGTCGGCAGGTTGTCGTTGAGGCTGCCGAGCCCGTAGCTGGCCCAGGCGCCCATGCTCGGCCGGCCGGGGGCGTCGTGGCCGGTGAGGAACAGGGTCACCGCCGGGGCGTGGTTGATCGCCTGGGTGTGCATCGACCGCACCAGGCAGATGTCGTCGGCAATGGAACCGGTGTGCGGCAGCAGTTCGGACAATTCCATGCCGCACCTGCCGTGACGCCGGAAAGGCTTCAGCGAGGGCAGCACCGGCAGGGTCGACTGGTTGGCGGTCATGGTGGTCAGCCGCTGGCCGCCGCGGACCGAGTCCGGCAGCTCCTCGCCGCGGCGGTCGTTGAGTCCCGGTTTGGGATCGAACAGGTCGAGGTGCGAGGGCGCCCCGCCCTGCAGCAGGTAGATGACGCGCTTGGCGCGCGGGGCGAAGTTGGGGAAGCCGGGCGCGCCCCCGGCGCCTGCCAGCGCGGCCTCGCCGAGCAGCTGGCTGAGGGCGGCGGCGCCGATGCCGGCCCCCGCGCTCCCCAGCAGTTGCCGTCTTGTCAGGCCGAGATGGTGCTCGTACGGGTTGGGAAAGGTGGCAGTGTCAGTCGGCATGGGTCGGTCACTCGCGGTTGAGGGTCTCGTCGTGGTTGAGCAGCAGGTGGGCCACCTGGGAAAGCGCGGCCATCGGCACCTCGGGCCAGGGCAGGTCGAACTCCAGCTCGCCGGCGGCCAGCAATTCGCCGGCGGCGTCGGGCTGGTCCTGATAATGTTCCAGGGCGCGCGCCCAGCTGCGGCGCAGCAGCTCGCGCTCGGTGTCGTCGGCCGGGCGCGCCAGCACACGCTCGAACATGGCGTCGAGCACCGGCTCCGGCCGGTCGGGATCGGCGTCGCGCGCGACCGCGGCGGCGAGGCCGCGGGCGGCCTCGATCCAGGTGACGTCGTTGAGCATCACCAGCGCCTGCAGCGGGGTGTTGGTGCGCGAGGGTTCGACCTCGCAGATCTGGCGCGAGGCGGTGTCGAAGAAATTGGCCGGCCGCAGGCTGCGGCGCCAGA
>SKLO01000556.1 GCA_007123195.1 Verrucomicrobiales bacterium
CCCCAGGCCCTGCGACAGCTGACCATCGATGCCATTGGCCCCCCGGGCCGCATGACAACTCCTGCCACGCCCCGCGCCACCCGCCACCAGATTCCACTCGCGGATCGGCAGGCTGTTGCCCACAAACATCACCGCCCCGTCCCCCATCGCCCGATCCAACGCCGCCAGCAGGCCCGGCTCCGAGGCCGGGAATTGACCCCAGGCCGATCCCAGTCGGTCCCGCCACGGATCGTCGGGCAATTGCACCGGGCAGACCCCGGGGCGCCGCCGCCACCGGGCCAATCGCGCCAGATCCACCGGCCGCCCCCGACATCCCTCCCGGCGACCGAGCCCGCGATGGCCTGAGCGACTCAGGCTCAACACGTCCACCCCGGACCGATCCTCCAGGTCGCGCCACCACCGCCAGCTCGGCACCGTCCCCAGCCGCAGCACCTGCCCCGCCTCCACCTGCTGCAACCACCGCTCATGCCCGGGCCCGCCTGCCACCTGCACCAGCCCCCCTCCGGACCGGTCCCGCCAGCCTTGCCTTCCCCAGCCGCTGCTGCGCTCCCAGATCGCCGGCAGCCCGATCCGCTCCAGCCACCCGGACACCGCCCGCCGCTCGTCGTCCCGATCCAATCCGGCCACCAGCGCCAGCGTCGGTCGATCGCTGCCAAGGAAGCGCCCGACCTCCCGCTCAAGTTCCCCATCCCCCTCGTCGTCCACCTCGAGAGCATCGCCCCGCCCGCCTTGCGCGGTCGGGACGCCCGCCCCTGGCTGCCAATCGCCCAGCCGCCACGGCCCCGGCGCGGCGGCCTGCGGCTCTCCAAGGCACACATTGAGGTGCGCCGGCCGGTTCCATGGCAGCGACTCCGGCCAGGCAAACGGCCCGCCGCCCGACACCGCGCGGCCGTCCTCCCACAGGTCGGCGGTCCAGCCGCAGTGACCCGCCAGCAGCCCGGCCTGCTCGATCGCCTGCGGTGCCCCGCTGCCACGGAACTCCGGCGGCCGGTCGGCACTCACCACCACCAGCGGCAGCCCCTCGTAGAACGCCTCGATCACGGCCGGCAACAACTCCGCCACCGCCGTGCCCGAAGTCGTCACCACCGCCACCGGCCCGGCCCCGCCCTGAATCCTGCCGAGGGCGAAAAAGCCGCAACTCCGCTCCTCGAACCCGTGCCACAAGCAGGCGTCGCCGGCCGCCATCAATTCCCTCACCAGTGGCAGGTTGCGCGCCCCGGTCGCCACCACCCACTCGCTCACCCCCATCGCCGCCAGCCGCGCCAGAATTTGCCGTGGACCCGTCATCGTGTCGTTCCTGCCCATCGCCATGTTCCGTCCTCGTGGCAACCCAAATCCAATCCCGCCCCGCAGCCGGTCGGCCGCCTCATGACCGCAGAAACTCGAGCCCGCAAGTGTTCCCATGAACATTTCCGACCCCGGAAACCAGATGTCAACCGGGGGATTCCATGCTATCTTGTGGATCGATACCAACGGGCAATCCCAGCCGTATCAAAGCGCAATCCAACGCCTCACGCGACTTTGCGTGGAAGATTCCGCTCCTGCCCCCGTTGATCCAAACATCATCATGTGCCGTTTTCACCCCATCGCCCTGTTCCAAAGCATGCACGACTCCGCCCCGGTCTCGAAACCTTGTCGCCGGCAGCCGAATCGGTCCGGCTTGGCCGTGCTCCTGCTCACCCTCGCCGCCAGCCTTCCACTGGCGGTCGCTTCCCCGCGCTCAACAGCCGGCGAGGCCGTCGATCTGCCGCTTGAGAACGCCGCCTTCGCCGCCCCCGAACTGCCGGCCGCGGACCACAGCGCCGCCGACCGGGCCGATGGCTGGCACGTCCAGCACGCCGGTGTCTTCCGCAACGACTCGGGCTTCGGCAAGTCCATCGAGGGCGCCCACGGCGAGCAATTGGCCCACCTTGCCGGCCACCGCCCGGCCGCTCTCGCCCAGGCCACCCCCCACCGGTTCGAACCCAACACCCGCTACCAGTTCAGCGCCGGCCTGGCGCTCCGCGAGGACGCGCCCCTGGCCAACGACGCCTCCCTGGCGCTGAAAATCCAGCACGCCGACCCCGAGACCGGCCAGGTGCTGGCCAACCTCGCGGTGCGCACCGTGATTGTCGGGCGCGACCCCCTCGCCGACAGCTCGCTGACCGATTACACGGTTGAATTCACCACCACCGACGTTCCACCTCCGGGCACTCTCCGGATCGCTTTGGAAGTGGTCACCCCCGCCCCCGGCGACAGCGGCAACTGGACCATCGACGCCGCCCGGCTCAGCGCCCGTCCAGCCGAAACCGCCACGGAAGAACTGGCTGTAGTCAACCAGGACCTCAGCCTCAGCTACAACTTCCACGTCCGTCCGATTCTCAGCTCCAATTGCTTCGCGTGTCACGGCCCCGATCCCGAGGACCGCGCCGCCGGACTGCGGCTCGACACCCGCGAGGGCGCCATTGAGGACGTCATCGTGCCCGGCGACCCCGACGCCAGCGAGGTCATGCGCCGCATCACCAGCACCGATCCGGCCGACATCATGCCGCCGCCGGAAGCCCACACCACGCTGTCCTCCGAGGAAATCGACACCATCCGCACCTGGATCGCCGAGGGCGCCCACTACGAGCAGCACTGGTCCTTCGCCCCGCTGCAACAACCCGAGCCGCCCGCCGTGGAACACGATGGCTGGGCGCGCAACCCGATCGACCGGTTCATCCTCGCCCGCATGCAGGAGGACGGCCTGGAGCCCAACGAGGAAGCCGACCGCCGCACCCTCGTGCGGCGCCTTTCGCTCGACCTCACCGGCCTGCCGCCCAGCCCCGCCATGGTCGAGGCGTTCGTCAACGACGACCGCGAGGAAGCCTACGACGAACTGATCGACCAACTGATGGCCTCGCCGCACTGGGGCGAGCACCGCGCCCGCTACTGGCTCGACGTCGCCCGCTACGCCGACACCCACGGCATCCACTTCGACAACTACCGCGAGATCTGGGGCTACCGCGACTGGGTCATCCAGGCCTACAACCGCAACCTGCCTTTCGATGAGTTCACCATCGAACAACTGGCCGGCGACCTGCTGCCCGAACCCACCGAGCAGCAACTCATCGCCACCGGCTACAACCGCTGCAACATCACCACCAACGAGGGCGGCATCATCGACGAGGAATACAAGGTCCTCTACAGCATCGACCGCACCGAAACCCTCGGCGCCACCTGGCTCGGCCTGACCGTGGCCTGCGCCGCCTGCCACGACCATAAATACGATCCCTTCCCCGCCAGCGATTTCTACTCGCTGGCCGCGTTCTTCAACAACTCCACCGTGCCGGTCCGCGACGGGAACCGCAAGGATCCCGGCCCCACCCTGATGCTGTTCGATGACGACGACCGCGAACGCTGGACCGAGCTGGAGCAGGCCGTCCCGGCCGCCGAACAGGAGCTGGCCGCGTTCGATGGCAAGGTCAGGGAACAATTCACCGCCTGGCTCGATGGAGCCGCGCCCGCAGACATCGACGACACCGTGCCCACCGAAGGCCTGGTCTATCAGGCGCCGCTGTCCGAAGTGGCAAGTGACCCCGTGGAGGGAGAGGATCTGGAGGAAACCGCGATCGGCGGCACCACCAAGGTGCTGGCCGCCGGCACCTCGCAGGACGCCCTGATCGTGCCCGCACCCGTCCCCACCGAGGGTCCGGACGACAACACCGCGCTGCTGCTCGAACAACCCGGTGCCGCCCTGCCCGGCGCGCCAGACGTCGACACCGCCGACCCGTTCTCGTTCGGCCTCTGGGTCCGCCTGCCCGACGTCAACCAGACCGGCGCCCTGATCGCGCGCATGGACGACGGCAGCGACTACCGCGGCTTCGACCTGTGGCTGCAGGGCGGGCAACTGGCCGCCCACATCATCGACACCTGGCCCGACAACGCCATCAAGGTTGTCGGCGAGGGCAAGCTGGAGAACAACCGCTGGCACCATGTGTTCCTCACCTGGGACGGCTCCGGCAAGGCCTCCGGCCTCACCCTCTACATCGACGGCATCGCCCAGCCTGCCAACGCCACCAACGACAGCCTGCAGGGCACCATCGCCACCGAGGTGCCGCTGCGGCTCGGCCGCCGCCACCTCGCCCAGGGCGTCAACGGCCTTGCCGTCACCGACCTGCGCTGGTTCGACCGCCACCTGCAGGCCGCCGAGGTCGATGTGCTGGTCAACCAAAACCAGTTGCGCCAACTGCTCGCCAAGGCCGCCGACGCCGATGCCGAACTCACCGACGAGGAAAAGGAACGCCTGTTCAAAACCTTCATCGCCCGTGAGGATCCCGACACCCGGCAGCAGCTGGAACGGGCGGTGGCGGCACTGAAGGCTGAGCAGGAGCAAATCCGCGAGCGCACCCCGATCACCCACATCTTCCGCGAGGCCGACACCCTGCCCACCTCGTTTGTCCTGCACCGCGGCGAATACGATCAACGGCGCGACCTGGTTCCCGCCGACACCCCCGGCGTGCTGCCGCCCATGTCAGGCGACCTGCCGCGCAACCGCCTCGGCCTGGCCCAATGGCTGTTGGCCGACGAAAACCCGCTCACCGCCCGCGTCACCGTGAACCGCTTCTGGTCCGAGATCTTCGGCCGTGGCCTGGTGGAAACCCCCGGCGACTTCGGCCTCAGCGGCATGCTGCCGTCCCACCCCGAACTGCTCGACTGGCTGGCGGTCGAGTTCCGCGACAACGACTGGGACATCCAGCAGTTCTACCGCCTCATGGTCACCTCCGCCACTTACCGCCAGGCCGCCCGGGTGACCCCTGACAAACTGGAGATCGATCCGGAAAACCGGCTGCTCGCCCGCGGCCCGAGGTTCCGCATGGACGCAGAAATGATCCGCGACCACGCGCTCGCCGCCAGCGGCATCCTGGTGCCGGACATCGGCGGCCCCAGCGTCAAACCCTACCAGCCCGACGGTGTCTGGGAGGCGGTCGCCATGCCCGGCAGCAACACCCGCAACTACCAGCGCGACTCCGGCGACGCCCTCTACCGGCGCAGCATGTATACCTTCTGGAAACGCTCGGCCCCGCCCGCCTCCATGGATGTGTTCAATGCCCCCAACCGCGAGACCTGCACCCCCGAACGCGAGCGCACCAACACCCCGCTGCAGGCGCTGGTGACCCTCAACGATCCCCAGTTCGTCGAGGCCGCCCGCTTCCTCGCAACCCGGGTGCTCAAGGAACATGAGGAGGAATGTGATCGCAGCCGCGTCGACTTCATCGCCATGCACCTCATCGCCCGCCCGTTGCGCGATGAAGAGCACGAGGTCGTGGCCCGCAGCCTCGAGGCCATCCGCGACCACTATCAAAACCACCCCGAGGACGCCGGCAGGTTGATCGCGGTCGGCGAGTCACAGCCGCCGGAAACGCTCAACGGCGCCGAGGCCGAACTGGCCGCCTGGACCATGATCTGCAACGAACTGATGAACCTCGACGAGGTTCTCAACAAGTAACCCGGGCCGGCACGAGCCGCCCGCCCCCCTGACAGGAACCCACACCGACCCGAGACCCATGCAACCACTCGAAGATTACATCCGCAGCGAAACCCGCCGCCAGTTTTTCACCCGCGGCAAGAACGCTCTCGGCTTCGCCGCCCTGGCCACCCTGCTGCGCCAGTCCGGCGCGGCCTCGCTGATCGAATCGCCCGGCGCCGCCCTGCCGGACGCCCTGACCCACTTCGCCCCCAAGGCCAAGCGCGTGATCTACCTGCACATGGTCGGCGGCCCCTCGCAGATGGACCTGTTCGATTACAAGCCGAAGATGCGCGAGTATTTCGACAAGGATCTGCCGGACTCCATCCGCCAGAACCAGCGCCTGACCACCATGACCAGCGGCCAGGACCGCTTCCCCATCGCTCCGTCGGTCTACGACTTCGAGCAGCACGGCAACAGCGGCATGTGGGTCAGCGAGATGCTGCCATGGACCTCCAAGGTCGTCGACGACATGTGCTTCATCCGCTCGATGCACACCGAGGCCATCAACCACGAGCCCGGCATCAGCCTGATGCAGACCGGCAACATGGTCACCGGCCACCCCTGCCTCGGCGCCTGGATGTCCTACGGCCTCGGCGCCCTCAACCAGGACCTGCCATCGTTCGTTGTCATGGTCGCCCGCGCCACCAACAACGAGCAGAACCAGGCCATCTCCGGCCGCCTGTGGTCGTCCGGTTACCTCCCCGGCCAGCACGCCGGGGTGTCGTTCCGCGCCGCCGATGACGCCATCCTCTACCTCAACAACCCGCCCGGCGTGCCGCGCGAGGTCCGCCGCGGCAGCCTCGACTCGCTCAACGCCCTCAACGAGATGAATTACAAGCTGGTGGGCGACCCCGAAACGCACACCCGCATCCAGCAGTATGAGATGGCGTTCCGCATGCAGGCCAGCGTGCCGGAACTCACCGACACCTCCGGCGAGCCGGAAAGCGTGCTCAACCTCTACGGCGACCAGGTGCGCGACCCGGGGTCGCTGGCCCACAGCATGCTGCAGGCCCGTCGCATGGCCGAGCGCGGCGTGCGCTTCGTTCAGATCTACCACAACAACTGGGATCACCACGGCAACCTCACCGGCCGCATGCAACACCAGTGCAAGGACCTCGACCAACCCACCTACGGCCTCATCACCGACCTCAAGATGCGCGGCCTGCTGGATGACACCCTGGTGATCTGGGGCGGTGAATTCGGCCGCACCATCTACTGCCAGGGCCGCCTCACCCAGGAAAACTACGGCCGCGACCACCACCCGCGTTGCTTCACCATGTGGATGGCGGGCGGCGGCTGCAACGCCGGTCACATCCACGGCGAAACCGACGACTTCTCCTACAACATCGTCCGCGACCCGGTCCACATCCGCGACTTCCACGCCACCGTGCTCAACCTGCTCGGGTTCGATCACAACCGCTTCAGCTACCGCCACCAAGGGCTCGAACAGCGCCTCACCGGCGTCGAGCCCGCCCACGTGATTCCCGAGCTGCAGGCCTGACCACGCTCCGCAGGCGTTGGCACGGAGCCGCACCGGCACCCGGCCGGCCAGGGGTGCCCTACCCAGGCCCCCTGACCAGCCGCCGTCCATCACCCTGACGGGGCGCCTGACGGTCACAGGGCCGCCAGGATGCCCCGCCTTGCATGGGGAACCCGCATGGACCCGGGCGGCCCCCGCTCCAACTCACGCCCGCACCTTGTCCGCCGGCCGGTGCTCGCGGTTGTCCGGACCCATGTGGCGGTTGACTCCCATGGCCGTGAGCATGGTGTTGTAGAGGTCGAGACC
>SKLO01000299.1 GCA_007123195.1 Verrucomicrobiales bacterium
ACGGTGGCTCAGGCGCGGATCCTGAATGAGTTGGCGGAGCGCAAGGGCCTGGTCACGCAGATGGGCAATCAAGGCCACTTGTTCCAGGGCGCGGCGTTGGCGCGGGAATGGTATGAAGCCGGGTTGATTGGCGACGTGGAGGAGGTCATTGCCTGGACCGACCGGCCGCAGGGCGGCTTTGGCTTTCGCAACCAAACGCCGACCGACTACCTGCCGGCGGCGGACGTGCCGCAGCATCTCGACTGGGGCAAGTGGCTCGGGCCGACGGTGGGCGATGTCGCCTACAACCCGGGCTACCACCCGTCGTTCTGGCGCGGTTGGTGGGACTTCGGCTGCGGCGGCCTTGGGGACATTGGTTGCCACACCCTGGACACGCCCTTCTGGTCGCTCAACCTCGGTTTGCCGCAACAGGTCGAGGTGGAGTTCGAGGGCGGGCCGAACCCGGTTCACACGGTGATGGGCTCGAAAGTCAGTTACCGCTTTGCGGCCCGCGGTGACAAGCCGCCGGTCACGGTGCGCTGGTATGAGGGGCCGAATTTTCCTCAGCTTCCGGATGGCCTCGACCTGCCTGCCGACGCGCGGGAATTCGACGGTCAGGGTGGCCTGTTGATGCTGGGATCCAAGGGTGCCATCGCCCACCGGGGCATGCGCCCGGACAGCCCGAGGCTGTATCCGGACTCTGTCCATGAGGATTTCCGCACCAACCCCGACAAGCGCCCCGACCCGGTGTATCCGCGTTACAACGTGGGCATTGTTGAAAACTGGCTCGATGCGATCCGCGGCAGTGGCCAGTCGGGCACGGACTTTTCCTATGCCGCGCCCCTGACCGAGATGATCCTGCTGGGCAGCCTGGCGATCCGGACCGGCAAAGGTTTTGAGTATGACGGGGCGGAGATGAGGATCGAGGGCAACGATGAGGCCGCCACGCTGCTCGACCCGCCGGCGCGCGAGGGCTGGTCGGCCGACGATCTAGGCAAGTTGGCGTAAGCGCCGGCGAACCCCACCCATAACCCCTCATCCGCCGCCCCAGCCCGGCTTCGCGGGCGCAGCGACCGTAGGTTGAACTGTCCTCAATTCGACCGGGGGGCGGGTCGCTCGTTCCTTGCGCCTGCTTCCTTCGCGGCTCCTCTTGCCTCCCCCTTGCGAATGCAGCCGCCGCGTGGTCCAGGTCCCGGTCCGTGCGCACCACGCCCAGGAGGTCGAATGGCGCCAATCCAGCCTGCGTGGCTGCCGCCTTTGCCCCGGTGCCAGCGCACCGCGCCGCCACCCCCTCACGCACTGCATGCGGATCTCGGCGCCCGCCTCGGAGGATCACATCAAGCCTGAGGCCGTTGGCGCCGCATGGCCAAGGCGCCCAGCGCGACGGCCAGCAGCATGGCCCGCGACGGCTCGGGAGTCACGCCCCAGATCTGGATCTCCGACAGGGACAACACCCGCGCGTTTCCGCCGAGCAACTCAAGCCGCACCCGGTCCCCCTGACCAAGGAATCCCGAGGAGTCGGCAACGCTGAAGATCAGGCCCGGGTTGGTGCCGTCGGTGAGGAAATCCTCGCCCCACACTTCGGTGCCGCCGTCCCAGATGGAGAGCCGGAAGTTCGACAAGCGGTCCTGGCAGCAGTCGAACCGGTTGTAGAGGGTGATCTCCTTGATCAGGGCCTTGGCCGGCGCGGATGAAAGGTCGACTTCGAACCAGGGGTTGACCTGGCTGTTGGTGTGGGTGGTGGTGGCCTCGCGGACGAAATCGCCGAAAAACCGGCCGTCGAGCGCGGCCGAGGCCACGTTGGCGCCGGAGCCCACCCGGGTGGAGGACTGGGTGGCGGTGCCGAACAGGGAGGCGAGGTCGCCGACGGTGCCTGACAGCGAACCGACCGGGCCGGCGTTGAAGATATCGACCTCGGCGAGGGAGAGGACGCGGTTGGTGGCGCCGGTGTCGGCCAGTTGCACCCGGAGGTATCGCGCCTCGGACGGGGCGAGGAAGAGTTTCTCCATACTGAGGGCCTGGCCGGGAAAATGGGTTTGGGAGAGCACGCTGCCGAAGGCGGGGTCGTTCGAGGTCGAGACGATGAAGTTGCTGAGGCGGTCGGCGCAGCAGTCACCGCGGTTGAACAGATGCACCCCGGTGATGTCCTGGGGGCTGCCGAGGTCGACCTGCCACCATGGGCTGGCCTCGCCGGCGGTGTGGGTGATCGAGCCGGCTCCCCACGATTGGTTGTAATTGCCGTCGATGCCCCGGCTTGGTTGGCCGCCGGAGCTCGTGGAGGATTGGGAGGCGGTCATGCCCGAGCGATCCAGCAGCACGTCGCCGAACATGACGGCGTTGTTGGTGATGGTGGCGGCCTTGGTGGAAACGACGATGCCGGGCAGGCTCACAAGGATGGCCAGTGCCAGCAAGGCGGCGGTTTGAAGGACAGGGTGTGGGCGATGGCAGCGCATGGGAAGTGAAGCGAACGAGGCAATTCTCGCATGCTGCCGGGCTGCAAGGCAACCCTAAAATCTCGAATTCCGGGCATTTTTTCGCGGTGAGGCCAGTGCCTGCATCGGGGCGCCCACCGCTCCCGCTCCGGCATGACGGGCGGCCGGCGGAGCTGTGCTCGCGGCTTGGCAGGCGCCGCCGCGGGTGCCATGCTGCGGCGTGATCGAGGACCGGCATCTGCAGGCACAGGAATCCGCCGTGGGCGGCGGGGCGCTTCCGTCCGCGCTGGAGCCGACGGAACGGGCGCGTTATGCCCGCCACCTGCTGCTGCCGGAGGTGGGGCCGGAGGGCCAGGCGCGGCTCAAGGCGTCGTCGGTGCTGGTCATCGGCGCCGGTGGTCTGGGGTCGCCGCTGCTGACCTACCTGGCCGCGGCCGGAGTGGGCCGGCTGGGCATTGTGGATCCCGACCGGGTCGAGCTGTCCAACCTGCAGCGCCAGATCCTGTTCAGCGAGGCGACGGTGGGGGAATACAAGGCCGATGCCGCCCGCCGCCGTCTGCAGCAGGTCAATCCGCTGGTCGAGGTGGTGGCGCATCGCCGGCGCTTTCACGGCGGCAACGCGCTGGACCTGGCGCGCGGCTGGCAGGTGATCGTCGACGGCACCGACAACTTCGCCACCCGCTACCTGAGCAACGACGTCGCGGTGTGGCTCGGGGTGCCCAATGTCTACGCCTCGATCCACCGTTTTGAGGGCCAGTGCAGCGTGTTCGCCCCGCACCTTGGAGGTCCCTGTTACCGCTGCCTGTTTCCGCGCCCTCCTGACCCTGGCGCGGTGCCCTCGTGCGCGGAGGCGGGCGTGCTGGGGGCGTTGCCGGGATTGTTGGGCACGCTGCAGGCGGTGGAGACGATCAAGCTGCTGCTCGGGCTGGGCGATGTTTTGATCGGACGGCTGCTGCACGTCGACACGCTGCGCATGCGATTCACCACGATCCGCCTCAAGCGGGACCCGGACTGCGCGGTGTGCGGCCCCCGGCCGCGGATCGTGGAGCCGATCGACTACGATCAATTTTGCGGCGGCCGAGCGGCCCCGGCGACCGAACCCGGTGATTTGGCCCTCGAGGTGGAGGCGCGCGAACTGGCGCAATGGCTGCGAAGCGATCGGCCGCCACTGTTGATCGATGTGCGCGAGCCGGGCGAGGCGGCGATTGCCTCGATTGCCGGCGCGCGGCTGATTCCGCTGGGGCAGCTGGAGCAGCGCCTGGATGAGCTGCCGGCCGAGCGCACGGCGGCGCTGGTGCTGCACTGCAAGAGCGGAGTGCGCAGCGGGCGCGCGCTGGAGCTGCTGCGGCGTCACGGCTGGCGGCAGGTGCGGCACCTGCGGGGAGGCATTGATGCCTGGCGCGAACAGGTGGATTCGGCCCTGGCTGACTACTGAGCGCCGCCAACCACCGTCCGGGGCCGCGATCGGGCCGCAAGGCCGGGGTTGCCATCGGGGCGTGGATGTGGTTTTGAAGGCATTGATGAAACGAGGGAGGAGAGCGGGTCGCGGCCCGGGTCCGTGGCGGCGGCTGGTGGCGGTGCTGGGAGGGGTGTGCCTGCTGGCCCCGTGGCCGTCGGCAGCCGACGTGCAACGGCCACTGCCCCTGCGCACCGATTTGGCGGCGGTCCGTGACATGGAGATCGAGGTGGTGCGCGGCCAGACCGTGGTCATCATGCTGAGCGCCACCGTGCCGACCACCCAGACGCCGACGTTTATCCTGCGCTCCCAGCCCGGGGCCGGCCGTCTCGGCGATCTCGAGCGGGTGCCCGGCGAACCGCTGCAGGCGCGGATCAGCTACACCGTGCCGGCCGACAGCACGGCCACCGAGGACCGTTTCACCTTTGCCGCCCGGCTCGGCGGCGGCCCGATGTCGGCGGCGGCCGAGGTGCGGATCCGCATCCGTGATCCGATGCCGGTGCTCGACGGCGGCTCGCTGGTGATGGAGCAGGTGCCGGTTGGCCACGAGCAGATCGGCAGCCTGACCTTGGTCAACCGTGGCGACGGACCATGGCGCGGCGTGTTGCGATTGCCGGCGCCGTGGCGCGGGCCGGAGGGGCAGGTCGAGGTCCCCCCGGGCAGCCAGGTCGAGGTGCCGGTGTGGTTTGCCCCACCCGACTTGGAAACCTACCGCCACGAGTTCCTGCTGCAGGAGGATCGCCCCGATTCCAAGGTGCTGTTGGTGGGGCGCGGGGTGCCTTCGTTCAGCCTCAACCCGGGCCGCCGGCTGGTGCTGGGTCTCGATCAGGCCTCCGGTGAGCGGCGCGGACGGCTGGTCGTTCAAGGTCGTGCGGACATGTCCCTGAAGCTGGCGTCCGATGCCGCCGCCAGGCTGGGTCTGCCGGATCAACTCCAGTTGGTGGCCGATGAGCCGGTAGAGCTGATGCTGCGACTGGCCAGCGACGACATGGCGGTTCTGGCGACCCGCATCGAGGCGGCCAGTGACTTCATGACCGCATCCGTCGAGGTGGTGGCGGACCCGGTGCCGGGACGGTTGCGGATCGAGCCATTGCCGGAGGATCGGGTGGTCGAGCTGGGGGAACTGCGCGCCGGTCGCCAGGCGACTTTCTCGCTGGGGTTGGTCAACGAGGGTGGCACCGGCTTGCGGTTGCGGTTTGAGGCCGAACGGCCGGCGTTCGTGGTGGAACCCGCCGGCACGGTGGAACTGGCGCCGGGTGACCGGTTGCAGTTGACCGCTGGCATTCGTCCAACCACCCCCGGGAGCATCGAGCGACGGATTTCCATCGACACCGGCGCAGGAATTGAGTCGGTGCTGGTGAGGGCCGATGTCGATGCACCCGACACGGAGCCCGCCGATGTGGTGGTGCCCCGGATGGGCTCTGGCCCGGTGACCTGGGACGACTTGATGGCGGCTGGAGAAGGAGGGCGGGCGTTGGGCGACTGGGCCACTGCGGCGATGGCCGACGGCGTGCGGTTGAGTCCGGTCGAGATGGACGAGGCCTTGCCGCGGGTGGAAACGGTTGCGGCAGTGGCGTCCGGACGGAGGTGGGTCGAGTTGAACTGGCTGGAGCCGGAGCAGCCAGGGGCCAATGGCGGTGCCGGGTTTGACTACGTGATCGAATTGTCGCGTGTCATGCCTCACCCTGAAAGCGGTCTGCCGGGTCATTTCTGGGTGCCGGTGGCCGATGTGGATGTGCAATGGCGGCCGGCCTCCGAAGGAGGCGTGGTCAAGGCTCGGCTGGTCAACCAGCCACAAGGCAGCCCGGTGGTGGCGCGGGTCGCCGTGCTTGGCGCCGACGGCTCGATGGGGCCGGTGTCGCCGCCGGCTGGCGCCGTGACCCGGGGCGCCTGGCGGTTCCCTTGGCGGACCGCGGGCCATGTGCTGCTGCTGGTCACGGGCGGCACCCTTGGTTATGTGGTGTGGCGCCAGCGGCAGGCCCGGTAGTCCGGTAATTCACTTGACATTGCCACAACCCCAGTCAGCCTGACCGAGCCGACCTATCCCCGCACCAACTGAATCTGCCATGAAACCATCCAAACCGAAACCCCGATGGGTTCCCTTTACCACGGTCACCTTCATGGCCTTGTGGATGGGGGTGGCCCTGCTTGCCGGTGGCTGTGCCACCGTCAACAACTGGGCTCCCGACGAGCCCGAACTGATCGACCTGCAGCCGGGCAGTACCTACGTGGTCGGCACCGGCGGGGCACGCTGGTTCCCGCAGCCGATTCGAAGCGCCTTCGACCGCCCCTCGGGTGTGCTGGCTCCCGACACCGAGTTGACCTTGGTGGATTTTGACGCGTATCAGGCGCAGGTGCAGCTGCCGACCGGACGCGAGGTGTTCGTTGAACCGGCATCGCTGCGGCCCCGGGTCGCGTCCCGCCAACTGGTCCCGGCCTCGACGCCGGCGGCCGCTCCGAGGACCACCCCGCGTCCCCGTCCCAGTGCCCCGGCGCCGCGCCCGACGCCGACCCCCCAGCCGGAGCCAGCGGAACCAGAGCCGGAACCCGAGCCAGCGGAACCCGAGCCGGATCCGGATCCGGAGCCCGAGCCCGAGCCCGAGCCCGAGCCCGAGCCCGAGCCGGCGGTGCCGCTGCCGGAGATGCGCATCGACGAGTTGGATGTCAACTGAGCTACTCCCGGCGCTGGCGCTTGGCACGAGCGGAGCCGCTGTCTCTGTCCCTTTTCGCGGGCCTCCGACCCCGCGGGGTAGGGCGAGGCGTCCCTGCCGAGCCGCGCGGGCCAAACGACGTCCTTTCGCCCCCTCAGCCGCGCATACCAGACCACCCGCGCGTTGCCCGCGGAGAGCTAAAGCCCCGCAAGCTGTATACTTGCCGTTGCCCCAGGCCATGGGGGGGCAATCACGACAGAGTGTCAGACAAATTGTCGAGAACTCGACTTGCAGCCTGTCAGGCCTGTCAAGCTGGCCGCAGCCCTGTAGGTTGAATTGGCGCAATTCGACCTGCTGTGCGCGGTGCGGGCGGGTCGGTGCCCGGACTCCACGGCCGTCCGGCCAACGCGGCTCACCGGGGACGGCTCGCCTTACCGTTGCCAACGCGATCCATTGGCCTTGCAAGCGCGGTGCGTCCCGCAGGATTGCGACCCCGCGGACAGACCCCGCGGGGTAGGGCGAGGCGTCCCTGCCGAGCCGCGCGGGCCAAACGACGTCCTTTCGCCCCCCCCCAGTCGCGCATACCAGACCACCCGCGCGTTGCCCGCGGAGAGCTAAAGCCCCGCAAGCCGTGAACCTGCCGCTGCCCCAGGCCATGGGGGCGTTCCAATCGGGCGCAACAGAGTGTCCGCGCGACAGAGTGTCAGACAAATTGTCGAGAACTCGACTTGCGGCCTGTCA
>SKLO01000623.1 GCA_007123195.1 Verrucomicrobiales bacterium
CGGCGGACCGGGTCAGGATTCTCCCGCCGTGAACCTCCCGGGCAACCTCGGCTTCGGCGGCGACGGCGGCCTTGGCCGGTTGTCCGACATCACCGGCATCGAGGTGTTCTATGCCGGCGGCGGCGGCGCGGGCGCCAGTCATCCGGGTCTCGGCGGCCTTGGCGGCGGCGGCGACGGAATCCCCTCCGGCACCGGTGGCAACGGCCTCCCGGGCACCGGCGGCGGCGGCGGCGGGGCGGGCAACGGCACCGGCGGCCAGGGCGGATCCGGCATTGTCATCGTGCGTTACCTTGGCGATCCCAGGGCCGTCGGCGGCACCGTGATTCCGGGCACCGGCGCGGCCGCGGGTTACACCCTCCACATCTTCGACACCGTGGGCTCGCACGAACTCGACTTCTCCAGCCTGCAAATCACCACCGAGCTGGACGGCGCCATCAGCGGCTCCGGCGGCTTCACCTTTGAAGGCCCCTACTCCCTCATCCTGTCCGGCAACAACACCTACAACGGCGAGACCATCGTCAATGGCGGCCACATGACCCTCACCGGCAGCCACACCTCCGGCTCCAACTCCATCACCGCCTACCTCGTCAACAATGGCGCGCGCCTCAGCCTCACCAACGACGCCACCGTCAACCTCGCCGGCAGCGGCGGCCTGCGCATCGTCGACGGCCACCTCGACATGGACAGCGGCAGCCTGCGCCTCGGCAACTGGCTGACCATCGGTCGCGACGGCGGCACCGGCGTGTTCGACATGACCGGCGGCACCCTCACCAAGGCCGGCGGCGGCGGCGTCAGCATCGGCGGCGTCAGCGGCCACGGCACCCTCAACCTCACCGGCGGCAGCCTCAACGTGCAGACCGGCATCACCCAGGTGGGGTCCAACACCAATTCCACCGGACTGCTGCTGGTCGGCGGCGACGGACGGCTCATTGCCTCCGCCGGCATGACCGTCGGCGAGGCCGCCAGCGGCGACGGCTCGGTCCGCCTGATGGCCGGCGGCACCATCGACACCCCGTTCCTCCGCGGCGGCGCCGCCGCCAACCGCGCTCTCGACTGGGACGGCGGCACCCTGCGCGCCACCAGGGACGAATCGGACTTCCTCAGCGGCCTCACCGAAGCCGCCATCGGCAACGCCGGCGCCATGCTCGACACCGGCGGCCACATCCTGGGCATCAGTCAGGATCTCGGCGGCACCGGCGGCCTCGGCATCCGCGGCGGCGGTGTGGTGACCTTGTCAGGCGACAGCGACTTCGACGGCGATCTCGCCGTCGAGGCCACCGGCGTCCAACTGTCGGGATCGGTTGACCAGTCGGGCGGCACCGGCGCCGTCGACCTGGACGGCGGTTGGTTGAACCTGTCAAGCGGCGCCCGCCTGACCACCGCCGCGATCACCGCCCACAACGGCGCCATCCTCTCCGGCGCCGGCGACATCACCACCAGCGGCAACTCCACCACCATCGGCTCCGGCTCCAGCCTCGCCCCAGGCGACGCCTCGCTGCTGGGCGTCGGCACCCTGGTGCTCACCACCAGCAGCCTGACCTTCGAACCGGGCAGCTTCTGGGAACTGAACATCGCCGGCACCGCCAACGGCCGCCTGCAGCTCGACACCCCCGGACCCGTCGACCTCGGCGGCGCCGACCTCATCGCCGGCTCCACCAGCTTCGATTTCCTCACCAATACTGAATACTGGCTGACGGACAACGTCGGCGGCGCCGCGTTCACCAACTTCGCCAACCTGACCTCCACCAGCCCGGCCGCCGGCCTGTTCCCCGATGCCACCGGCTTCGTCAACCTGGACGGCACCTCGTTCGCCGTGTTCATGAACGCCGACTTCCAAACCGGCGGCCGCACCGGCGGCAACGACATCCTGCTGTTCGCCACCCCGGAACCATCGCGCGCCCTGCTCGCGGCGCTGGGCCTCGCCGCCCTGCTCGCACGCCGCCGCCGCTGATCCTCGAACGGCCACCCCGGAACCGACCACCCGGCCGATTCCGGGTGCCGACACGACCACCAACCCACCCGCGTCACGCGCGCCCGATGCACCCGCGCCAAACCGCCGACCCCGGCGCGGCCACCCTCTCGTTTCCAGTTCCCCACATTCAGGCCCCCACCATCACCACCGCCTGATCATGACCACCCTTCCCGCCCGCCGCCGCCATCCCGGCCGCTCCGGCGCCGCCCTGGTCACCACCCTCATGATCGTGGCCATCCTCACCCTGCTGGTGATCTCCATGCTGTCCCTCAGCAGCCAGCACCGGCAGTCGGCCGAACTGCAGTCCGATACCCTCGGCACACGCCAGCTCGGCGACCTGACCCTCAACCTCGTCATCGCCCGCCTGCGCCAGGCCACCGCCAACCCGCAGCGCTCCACCGGCAGCGCCACCTGGGTCAGCCAGCCCGGCGCCATCCGCACCTGGAACGGACCCGACCCTGACAAGCTCTTCAAACTCTACTCCGCCGCCGAACCGATCGTCGACATCTCCTCCCCCGCCACCCGCTCCGGGCTCGCCCAGGCCGAGCTGGAACAACTGCAGGGCTTCGATCCCGACCGCAACGACCCTGCCTCGCGCGCCCGTTTCGCCGACCTCAACCGCCCGGTCATCACGCTCGACGCCGACGGCGCGGAACAACTGCACTTCCCCATCGCCGATCCGCGCGCCGCCCTCGGCAGCGACCCGGTCGAGGGCTTCAGCTTTGACCCCGACGCCATCGCCGGCACCCGCGACGACGACGACCCGCGCCTGCCGATGCCGGTCGAATGGCTTTACCTGCTGCAGGACGGCAGCCTCGGCACACTCGATCCCGACACCCTCGTGTTCACCGGACGCGACGGCACCGCCGCCACCGCCGCCAACCCCATCGTCGCCCGCATCGCCTTCTGGACCGACGACGAATCCTCCAAGCTCAACGTCAACACCGCCTCCGAACCCATTCCCTGGGACACGCCCCGCGCCGACACCACCGTCGACCGCGCCTACGCCACCCGCCAGCCCTCGGTCAACGAAGTCCAGCGCTTCCCCGGCCACCCCGCCACCACCGCGCTCAGCCCGGTGCTCTACCCCGGCAGCTACGCCGGAGCAGTGGTTCCGTCAGGGGCCAACGCACTCGCCTCCGAACAGCTGCGCGCCATCTACGACATCGCCCCGCGCGTCAGCTACACCGACGCCAACGGCAACCTCGCCGGCTACCTCGGCAACAACAACCGCCCGGTCCAATTCAAGACCGACCGCCTCTACACCTCGTTCGACGAATTGCTCTACCGCGCCGACCGCAGCCGCAGCGGCATCCCGATCGAGCGCCTGCGGCAATCAGCCTTCTTCCTCACCGTGGCCTCGCGCGCCCCCGAAACCAACGTCCACGGCTTTCCCCGCGTGTCGATCTGGCCAGTGGCGGACAACGTCGACGCCGACAGCCTGGACCCGACCCCCTACCGCACCGCCTACGACGAGCTGATGGCGTTCGCCAGCACCATCGCCGTGCCCGAGGGCCGGCGTTACGTCGAATCCGGCTCCGGCTGGACCGGCTCGTTCGGACTCGGCGCCTACCACAAGATCCGCGGCAATGTCTACCAGCGCGCCTGGTCCTACTACGGCCGCAGCGGAGGCAACGCCGCCGCCATCGAATACCGCCCGCGACGCAACTACGACCTGTTCGAATACCAGGCCGCCATGACCAGACTGGTGCCGGGCGGTTACCGGCTGTCACTGGACGACAAATACGGCATCTCCGAAGAGTTCGCCGGCGCCCGGCAAAACCGCGAGCGCAACTCACGCGCCGCGGTCAAGGCGATGATGGGCTACATCCGCACCATCAACCTCCACGACACCACCCGCATCAGCGCCGCATCAGGCGCCGCCGGGCGCGTGCGGCCGTTCTCGGCCGACAGCCAGAGCGTCGGCTACGTCTCCACCCAACTGCCTACCCAGCCGCCCAACGGACCGGACTCCACCTCGCCCACCGCCGAATTCGAATGGTTCCGCACCCAGACCGGCGGCAACGTCATCCGCGTCGGGCCACAGGTGATCTCAGGCCGGCTCTACTCCTGCAGCGAGGTCGCGCTGCTGCTCATCTGCGTCGCCGAGCGCGCCGCCAACGGCCAGTTCCGCGGCGACCCCACCTTCAACAACGCCCTGCTGCCCGCCGGACAACGCATGATCCAGCTGGTGTTCCTGCCGGAATGGTTCAGCCCCCAACAGGGGTTCAACATGCTGCAATACCGCTTCCGCGCCGACCTGCTCCAAGTCACCGGCGCCATCCGCCACCAGAACCAGACCTTCACGCTCGCCACCAACCAGTTCCACCACCAATCCCTCCACACCTTCGCCGGCAGCGCCAACCCGGCCGCCAACGTCCATCCCGAACGCATCCTGTGGGGCGGCACCGGCGGCCCCGAAGCCGCCTTCGAACTCTCCGCCGGCAGCCCCGCCCGCGGCTTCTACCAACTGCCCCAGCACGCCATCGCCATCCCCATCGACGCCGACCAACTGGAACTGGACGAAATCAGCATGATCTTCCAGCCCATGGACGCCCGCACCAGCGGCCAGTCGGAACAGCGCATCCGCTCGGTCTGGCCCGCAACCACCGTGCCCGCCCCACGGCTCGACCCCGACCTCGGCAGCGACACCGGCTGGGTCCGCCGCGTCAGCCGCTACAATCAGGGCGCCCCGCTCGGCTCGGCCGACACCCCGGGGCTCGGCACCAGCGGCGGCACCGGCTCCCTCATCCGCGGCGACGACACCGATGTCGTGCGCTCGGTGGCCGTGGTCCACGGCGACACCCGCATGGTCGCCGCCCACATGCACGTCGGCCACCACGGCCGCACCGACATCTGGTATGGCTCCCGGTCGCTGCTGGCCCCGCTGCCGGATCACCACGATCCCGACCGGTTCCTCGTCCACACCATGACCGGCTCCGGCGGTCACACCCGCCGCTACCCCGGCACCCGCCTGCCCAACGAACGCGGTGCCGCCCGCGGCCTGGTGCCCGGCGTCACCTACCCCGACCACCTGCAACCCGACCTGCCGCGCCTGCCAAACGAACCCGGCTTCCGCGGACCGCTGCCCGAATCCTACCCCTACCCCATCGATCCCGGCCTTACCCGCGACTGGGACAACGGCATCGGTCCCGCCCCCGACGGCGCCTACGTCAACAAGCCCGACGACGGCGCCCGCCTCGGCGCCACCCCTTACTTCGAGCCCCTCGTTCGCGACTTCGGCCCCGCCGTCTCCGCCGACGACGAAACCTTCGCCCCCAACCGCATCGTTGCCTCCGCCGTCACCTTCGGTTCACTGCTCTCCCTGCCGCTCTCCTACGCCCCCTGGACCACCTTCCTGTTCCGGCCCGACCTCACCCCCGGCGGCCACTTCGGCGCCCGCGGCAACACCCTCACCCTGCGCGGCGTCAACGGCGCCCCGCCCGACCACCTGTGGCTCGACCTCTGGTGGATGCCGGTGGTCCAGCCCCACGCCATCTCCGAACCCATGTCCACCGCCGGCAAGGTCAACCTCAACCACCAGATCCTGCCGTTCAGCCACATCACCCGCGCCACCGCCCTGCACGGCGTGCTCAAAAGCGAGGAACTCCTCGCCATCCCCGCCACCGCCGGCCCCACCTACAAGACCCAGACCAACAGCGGCTGGCGCCACCGCATCGACGCCGCCGAAACCCTGCGCCAATGGGACCAGCGCTTCATTCAGGGCAACCTGTTCCTCACCGAATCCGAAATCTGCGAACTGTTCCTCGTGCCCCACGGCCGGACCCTCGCCGGCATGCCCCAGTTCTGGCAAAACCACGCCCTCACCGGCGACAACACCCTCGAGCGTCCCTACGCCAACCTCTACCCACGCCTCACCACCCGCTCCAACACCTACCGCGTCCACTACCGCGTGCAAACCCTGCGCAAGGCCCGCTCCACCCCGGTCGATACCTTCGATCCCGACCGCGACCGCATCGGCGGCGAATACGAGGGCTCGGCCCTCATCGAGCGCTACCTCGACCCCCGCGACACTGCCATCCCCGACTACGTCTACGAGATCCGCCAGAACAACACCGCCGCCACCGCCACCCTCGAAGCCCTGCCCACCCTCGACGCCTTCCACCGCTTCCGCATCCTTGAGACCCGCCGCTTCGCCCCCTGATCCAAACAACACCAGCCAGCCTCCAATCAACATTCCTGAAGGGTCATGGTGAACAATTGCATTGCCGGGGGCAGGTCGATTGGCAGTCCCTGACCCTATCCAACCCGGCAGTCGCCGAAAACCCGAACATGCCGCGCAGGGTGGAGTAGACATTTCTGGCTGCCCGGTCAACGAATCGTGCCAGGAACAACCCTCTCACCAGCGCGCCCATCCCGGCCAGCACCCGCCCGAAGCCCCCCGACGGGTCGGAACCCGCCACGAGAGCCCTCCGTCGGCTGGCTCAACCATCGAATTGGCTGCGCGCTCCTGCAGCTTCAGCAGCACCTCCGAGCAACTCCAGGCAAGCAATACCAGCACCAAGACACCGACTCCGAACTCAATCGGATTGAAGAGCCGTGCAAGGAACACCCACAGCATGATCGTGGCAACCAGGACGGTGATGCCCAAAACCGATCCAATGGCAATCGACAGCTTGCCAAGAATGCCCACGCACACGAAAACGCCAAACGCTGACATCACGGCCTTGATGCAGCCATCCACGCGGGCGTGTCGCCTCGCGATGGCCCTCTGCCTCTGCTCGTCCGAAAGCGTCTCCCGAACCACGTCGTTGGCGTCGGCGATGAGGAGAATCAACGAGTTGTTCTCACGAATCAGCTGCAAGGCATGCCGACGCGCCACCTCAAATTCAGGATGCCTGGCCAGCACGCAGGCCGGTTTGAGCCGGGTGATCCGCTGGGTCATGACCCCACCTTCAAAAGTGGACATCGATCCGGTGCCGCTGCCGCACCGGATCACTCTCCAGTCGTTGGTGGTGGGATTGTCTGCACCGTTCATGACCTCACGCAAGCTGCCCTTGTTTTACGAACACCCCCACTCCCCGACAGCCGGCTCCTCCGACAGCCAGTTCGCAAGACGGAGCCGGGCAGTACACCAGCCTCGCCCGGAAGAACGCCTCATGATCTAAGGCCGGTCCGGGCTGATGCCTGATCAGCCAGGCCGGGATCGGCTTCGGCATCGTACGGAGGAATTCGTAGGCGGTCATGGCAGGGATGTTCGGCAGCCAGGCCCGACACTCGACCCGGAGCGGTCGGTCCTCGGACTGACACG
>SKLO01000010.1 GCA_007123195.1 Verrucomicrobiales bacterium
CTGGAGGTCGACGGCGTGCGCGAACTTCGATTGGCGCTCGATTTCTTCTATCCGGCGGCAGTGGCTTTGTGGCTGCGCCACCAGCAGGACCGGCTGCAACCGGTGTCACTGCGCGAAGCCCTGCAGCGCCAGACCGGGATGTATCGGTTCTCCGGCAACATCTCCCATGAAGGCGCGGTGGCCATGGTGCGCGACTACTGTCGCCACGGCAGTTGCCTGCGCAAAGTCACCTGGGCCATCGAGCCGGACCAGGGCAACCCGGCCCTGGAAGCCGAGGACACCGATCCACTCCTGCCACCCTGGGGCCTCGAATCCGGGCGCATCCCCCTGCTGTGCATCGAGGTCTGCAGCCACCTGATCGGCGCCTCGCGCAAGATCGCGCGCGCCGAGTTCAATGCCGCCCAAGGCAAACCCGCGCCCGGGGACGACGACCATCATCATGGACACGGACATGGTCACTCCCATGACTGACGCCCCCTGATCCCGCGGATCCGGACAGCGCACGACCCGCACCTGTGCCCCGGACCGGCTCCAGTCGCTTGAAAGCGGCCGCTCGCCAAAGGCCTGCCGCCCCAATGCCAGCCTCCCGCCGGCGAGCGTTCCCCGGCCAACCGCAGGGCGCTCGCGATAGATTGCCACCTCCAGATCCGTTGTCACGGATGTCGGCGGCTTGGGCCTCAACCACATCCGGCCCGCCACCGCCCGCCCGCCATGCGCTTCATGCTTTCATCGCCACCATCGCCGAATCACCGCCACGTGCGCGCGCGCTCCCTCCGTCCGCTGGCCGCCGCTGTCGGCGCCGTCGTCCTGCTCGGCATCACCGCCTTCCACTCGCCGGCTGACCAACTTCATCCGGGCGCGGTGATCTACCAGAACGAGTGCGCGATCTGCCACGGCAACCGCGGCGAGGGCGTCGAGGGCGTGTTCGACGAGGCGCTCTACGGCGACCGCTCGGTCGAGGCCCTGACCCGGCGCATCGACCGCACCATGCCGGACGACGACCCGTCGATCGTCAAGGACGAGGACGCCCGGCTGGTCGCCGAGTGGATGTATGACGAATTCTACTCGCCCGCCGCCCAGGCCCGGCTGAACCCGGTGCGACTCGATTTCACCCGCCTGACCACTCCCCAACATCTCAACTCCATCGCCGACCTCGTCGGCCGCTTCCACAACGGCGACCACGCCTTCCCCGACGGCGAGCGCGGCCTTTCGGCGTTCTATTTTGATGACCGCCGCTTCCGTGGCGACCGCAAGTTCGAGCGGATCGATCCCCGGGTTGAATTCGATTTCGGCGCCGACGGCCCCGACCAGGGGGACTTTGATCCCGAGGAGTTTTCGATCCGCTGGGAAGGCCTGCTGTATGCCGAGGAGACCGGCACCTACGGGTTCAACCTGCGCACCTACAACGGCGCCCGGCTCTACATCAACGATGACAACGATCCCCTGATCGACGGCTGGGTCAGCTCCGGCGCCGAAATGCGCGAGGAACGCGCCTCGATCCGCCTGCTCGGAGGCCGTGCCTACCGCATCAAGGTCGAGTTCTTCGCCTACAAGGAGAAACAGGCCGGCATCGAGGTCTGGTGGACACCGCCCAACGGCAAGGAGTCGGTCATCCCCTCGCGCAACCTCGCACCCAAGGGCTGGGCGCCGCAAATGCTGGCCGTATCCGCCAACTTCCCGCCCGACGACAGCAGCGCCGGTTACCCCCGCGGCCAGTCGATTTCGCAGGACTGGTATCGCGCCACCCTCGACGCCGCCACCGAGGCCTCGAACTTCGTGCTGCAGCATGCCGACCGGCTGGCGGACACCGAGGCCGAGGCCGACGACCGGCATGAAAAATGGCGCGGGTTCGCCGCCGAATTCGCCGCCGCCGCCTTCCGTCGCCCCCTCACCGACTCACAGAAGCGCGAACTGGTGGACCGCATCTTCGAGGACAACCAGGAACCCGGCGAGGCCCTCAAGCGCTCCATCCTGCGCACCCTGACCTCGCCGATGTTCCTCTATCCCGAGGCCAACCACCCGCACACCGACAGCCACCGCGTCGCCGCCCGGCTGGCGCTGGCCTTGTGGGATTCCGTGCCGGACCAGGAACTGGCCCGCGCCGCCGACCAGGACGAACTCACCAACCCCGAAAACGTGCGCCGCCAGGCCGAGCGCATGCTCGCCAACTACCGCGCACGGGCCAAGGTCAAGGAATTCATCCACCAATGGCTCGACCTCGACCACACCGACGAGCTGATCAAGGACCCCGAGTTGTATCCGGAGTTCAATGATCGCATCATCGCCGACCTGCGAACCTCGCTGCTGCTGTTCGTCGACTCGGTGGTCTGGGGCGACTCGCCTGACTACCGCAGGCTGCTGCTGGCCGATGAGATGTTTCTCAACCGTGACCTGGCCGAACTCTACGCGCCGGACAAGGCCGGGGAGAACGGCGACAGCCTGCCGCTCGACACCTTCGTGCCGGTGCGGCTCGACGAACGCCAGCGCGCCGGCGTGGTCAGCCATCCCTACCTGCTGGCCGCCTTTGCCTATCACAACGACACCTCGCCGATCCACCGCGGCGTGTTCCTCACCCAGAACATCGTCGGTCGCGCGCTGCGGCCGCCGCCGGAAGCCATCTCGTTCGAGGAAAGCGAGTTCGATCCCCACCTGACCATGCGCGAAAAGGTGGCCGAAATGACCAAGGACCAGGCCTGCATGGCCTGCCACGTCGTCATCAATCCGCTCGGCTTCAGCCTCGAGCACTACGACGCCATCGGCCGCTGGCGCGAGCAGGACCACAAGCAGCGCCCGATCGACGCGTTCAGCGAGTATCTCACCGACGAGGGCGAGAAAATCGAACTGCACGGCGCACGCGACGTGGCCGGCTACGCCGCCAACAGCGACCTCGCCCACCGCGCCTTCATCCGCCAGCTGTTCCACCACGTGGTCAAACAGCCGGTCGAGGCCTACGGGGTCGACACCATGGACCGACTGCAGCGCGAGTTCGTCCAATCCGACTACCATATCCGCCAGCTGGTCGCCACCGTGGCCACGCTCAGCGCGCTGCACGGTCTCGACGACGGCGACCCGGTGCTGCCGCCGCTGGACGGGGACGACACCACCGTGGCCGAGACCGGCGATGCCGGCTCATGACCCGCGGCGACCGCCACCGGACGACCAGGCCATTTTGCCGTCAGATCAGCCGGTCACCCGGCGTTTACAGGGCAGGCGTGCAGACGCCACGCGGGCCCGGATTGGCCATACCAACGCCAGCACCGTGACCAGCGATTCCATTTTCATCCAAGCTTTATTCACCAACTAGCAACCCATCATCCGGTACCGCGCCAACGCTCTAACCACTAAACCATGAACAGCACTCTCAAGCGCCGCCAGTTCCTCCGCAACCTCGGCTTGTCCGCCGCCGCCCTGCCGTTTGTCACCGGCCTGCCCGGCCTGTCCGCCGCCGCCGCCGGCCGCGGCAAACAGCGTCTGGTGGTCATGTTCTCGCCCAATGGCACCCTGCCGGAAGACTTCTGGCCGGACAAGTTCGGCAGCGACTTCGACCTCAAGCCGATCCTCAAGCCGTTGCAGGCCCATCGCGATGAGATGCTGATCATGAAAGGCGTGGCCAACCAGGTGCGCGGTGACGGCGACAACCACATGCGCGGCATGAGCTGCCTGCTGACCGGCACCGAGCTGCTGCCCGGCAACATCCAGGGCGGCTCCCACACCCCGGCCGGCTGGGCCAACGGCATTTCCATCGATCAGGAAATCCGCCGCCACCTCGAATCCAGTGAGGACACCAGCACCCGCTTCGGCTCGATGGAGTTCGGCGTCGCCGTGCCCAACCGCGCCGACCCCTGGACCCGGATGTGCTACGCCGGTGCCAACCAGCCGCTGGCACCGATCGATGACCCCTACCAGATGTTCGAACGCATGTATGGCCGCATGCGCGACCGCGACGGCATCGCCAGCGTGCTCGACGGCCTCGGCGAGGACCTCAGGAAAATCGCCTCCGCAGTTGGCAGCGAGGACCGCAGCCTGCTCGACCAGCACATGTCCATGGTGCGCGAGATGGAACAGGAAATCCGCCGCCAGGTGGAAGAGTCGGCCGCCAACCCGGTCCATCCCGAGCCCGATCTCGATCCCAACATCGAGCTGGTGAACGACAACACCCCCGAGCTGAGCCGGATGCAGATCGACCTGATGGTCAATGCCATGGCCAACGACATGACCCGCGTCGCCACCCTGCAGTTCACCCGTTCCGTCGGCCAGGCGCGCATGCGCTGGCTCGGCGTCGAGGAAGGCCACCACACCCTGTCCCACGAGCCCGACAACAACCGCGACGCCTGGGACAAGCTGAACCGGATCAACACCTGGTTCGCCGGCGAACTCGATTACCTGGTGCAAAAGCTCAAGGACACCCCCGAGCCCGGCGCCGAGGGCAGCATGCTCGACCACACCACCGTGCTGTGGGTGAACGAGCTGGGCAAGGGCAACAGCCATACCCTCAACGACATCCCCATGGTGCTGATCGGCGGCTCCAAGGTCCACGACTTCAAGCTCGGACGCGCCGTCGACTTCAACAACACGCCGCACAACCGCCTGTGGCTGACCCTCGCCCACTCCATGGGCCATGGCATCGAGACCTTCGGCACCGAACGCTTCTGCGAGGCCGGCCCGCTCGACCTGTCGTGAGCGCACTGAAGGTCAGCGCCTCGCCTCTTCCAGCATGTGGACGGTGATCTTCATCACCTCCGACTTGCTCGCTTCAATGTGAGCCCGCAGCAGCGGTCGCGCGTCGTCCCGCCGCCGTCGCAGCACCGCCCGCAGGATCTGGGCGTGCTCGTTGTAGGTGGCCTCGATGCGCCGTGACTTGGTGAAATCAAGCCGCCGCACCACCCGGATGCGCTCGGACACCTCGTGGTGAATGCGCGCCATCTCGGCGTTGCCGGTGGCCTCCACCAGCCGGTGATGGAATTGCTCGTCCAGAGCGCACACCGCCGGGCCGTCGGTCTCGCGCCCGGACGCCGGCACCAGCCACTGCTCCTTGAGATCGGTTAAATCGGGTGGTTGCTCCATGGCGCACAGCCGTTCCACCGCCGCCAGCTCAAGCACGATCCGGACATCGTAAAACTGCCCCAGTTGCCCGAAATCGAACGGCTTGACCTTCCATCCACTACGAAACAGCACCTCAACAAAACCGTCCCGCCGCAGCCGCGTCAGCGCCTCCCTCACCGGCGTGCGACTGGCGCACATGCGCCAGGCGACCTCGCTCTCGGTGAATCGATCCCCGGGCAGCAGACGAAAATCGAAGATCTCCTGCTTGAGGCGTTCGTAGATCTGATCCGTCAGGTTGGCGGGCCGGGCGGCCTTGGACTTGGTTCGCGTGCTCAACGGCACCCACCTTGACCGAACCCGCCGGATACGTAAAGCCGTTATATCATGAGGCCTTCAGCACCAGCAGCAGGTCCCCTGCCCGCACCTGGCGGCCCGGCTGGCAATGGATCGCATGCACCGTGCCGGCCACCTCGGCGCAGACCTGGAACTCCATCTTCATCGCCTCGACAATCAACAATGGTTCCTCGGCCGCCACCAACTGCCCGGGCTGGACCAACAGCTTCCAGATGTTGCCGCTGATCTCGGCCGCAATGGCGTGGCCATCGACCTCGGCCGGCCGCGCCTCCACCGGCTCGTCGATGGCTTCACCGGCGCTGTCGTCACTCTGCCAGTGCGCCACCTCGGCCTCGAACGCCACCTTCTGCCGCGCCTGAAACGCCTCGATGTCAGCAGCGTTGTCGATGAGGAACTTCTCGTGCTCCGCCAGGTCGAACTCCTCCTCCTCGATACGCAGGGTCAGGCGCCCCTCGCGGAACGCCTCGCGCTGGGCGGCCAACTCCTCCTCCCCGACCTCAAAATAACGCACCTGATCGAAGAACCGCAGCAACCACGGCTTGCCAGGTTCGAAATCGGGGTTCTTGAGGAACTTGTTCCAGATCGGCAGGGTCCGGCCGATCAACTGGTAGCCACCCGGCGAGTCCATGCCGTAGATGCACATGTAAACCCCGCCGATGCCGACCGTGCCCTCGGCGGTGTAGGTGCGCGCGGGATTGTATTTCGAGGTCAACAAGCGGTGGCGCGGATCCACCGGCACGGCGCAGGGTGCGCCAAGATACACATCACCCAGACCCAACACCATGTAGCTGGTGTTGAACACGATGTCCTTGACCTGTTGCGCGCTCTCCAGGCCGTTGATCCGCCGGATGAACTCGGTGTTGCTCGGCAACCACGGCGCGGTGTCGCGCACCGACTGCCGGTAACGCGCCACCGCCTCCAGCGTGGCCGAGTCCTCATACGCCAGCGGCAGATGCACCACCCGGGTGGTGATGCGCATGGCATCCACCGCCGGCAGCCGATCCTCGGCTTCCAACAGCCGCTGCAACAGGTCGGCCTGGGTGATGCGCCGGCTGTCATAATTGATCTGCAGCGATCGCACACCCGGCGACAACTGCAGGATGCCGTCCACCGGACGGGTGTTCAGTTCCTCCATCAACGCGTGAACCCGGAAGCGGAACCGCAGGTCGAGCACGGCGGGTCCGTATTCGATCAGGATATACTTGTCGCCCGCCTGACGATAGCACACCTCGGGATGCGTGCCCCGGGCCGGCACATCGGCGATGATGCACTCCGACAAGGTCGCTCTGGAGCGCGCGCCCGAGGCCGTCGCACCTGCCTCAGGAAGGCTCCATCCGCAGACCGCGCCGGTCGGCCGCAGCGATTCAATCGCCGCGTCGGTCGCCAACTCCATCGCCAGCGCATCGTCAAACCGGACCCGGCGGAAACGGATGCGGTCGCCGGGCTTGACCTGGCCAACCTTCCACAATTCCGCCTGCACGATGGTCGCCGGGCAGACGAAGCCGCCGAGGCTGGGGCCGTCCTTGGTCAGGATCACCGGCATGTCGCCGGTGAAGTTGATCGAACCGACCGCGTATTCGGTGTCGTGGATGTTGCTCGGATGCAGGCCGGCCTCACCGCCGTCGCTGCGGGTCCAGCTTGGTTTCGGCCCGTTGAGCCGAATGCCGAGCCGGTTGGAGTTGTAGTGCACCTCCCACGCGGTGGAAAAGAACATCTCAATCGCCTCCCCGGTGAAAAAATCGGGCGCACCGTGAGGGCCATACATCACACCGATCTCCCACTCGTCGCCATAGACGGGAATCAGTTCCGCCGGCGCAGGTGCCGGATCGTGAACCGGCTCCGGAGTGGCGCAGGCCGGCAGGCCCGGCTGGTTGACCGCCAGCATGTCGCCGGCGCGCAAAGGCCGTCCGGCGTGACCGCCGAACTGCCCGAGTGCAAAGGTCGACCTGCTGCCGAGATACAGCGGCACATCAAGACCCTGACGAACCGCCAGACAAGTGCGGCACCCGCTGCCGGCTTTGCCGACCTCCAGCACCTGGCCGGCCCGGACCTCGACCGGATGCCAGAACGGCACCGGCTGCCCGTCCAGCAGCGCCGAGGTGGGGGCGCCGGTGAGCGCGATCAACGCATGCTGGTGAAACCGCAGTTTCGGCCCGATCAGGGTGCACTCCAATCCGGCGGCCGAAGGGTGGTTGCCGACAATCCGGTTGGCCAGGCGGAAGGCGTAATCATCCATCGGTCCGGACGGCGGCACGCCGATGTCCCAGTAGCCCACCCGGCCCGGGTAATCCTGCACCGTGCTGTAGGTGCCGGGCTTGATCACCTCGATCACCGGCGCCCGGTAGTCGAACCCGGCCAGCGCCCCGGTCCAGACGTCGGCCCCGGCAAACATGCCGGAGCCTATGACCTGCCTGAGGTAATCGAGGTTGGTCGCGATCCCGGCGATCTGGATCTTGTCCAGAGTCTCGATCATCCTCGCCACCGCCGCTGGCCGGTCGCCGGCATGTACGATCACCTTGGCGATCATCGGATCGTAGTAGGGCGACACCTCGGTGCCGGCTGCAATCCAGCTGTCCACCCTGACATCGTCCTCATCCGGGAACACCACCTCGGTCAGCACGCCCGGCGATGGCTGGAAGTCGCGCACCGGGTCCTCGGCATACAGCCGCACCTCGATCGCCGCCCCGGACGGTTCGGGCACCTGCTCCAGCGGCGGCCGCTGCCCGCCGGCCAGCATCACCATCCACTCCACAAGATCGAGCCCCGTGACCACCTCGGTCACCGGATGCTCCACCTGCAACCGCGTGTTGACCTCGAGGAAATAAAAGTCATCGCGCACCGGATCGTAGATGTATTCGACCGTGCCAGCCGAACGATAATCGACCGCCTGCCCCAGCCGCACCGAGGCCTCGAGCAACCGCTCGCGCGTGGCGACCGGCAGCCGCGGCGCCGGCGTTTCCTCCACCACCTTCTGGTGGCGCCGCTGCAACGAGCAATCGCGCTCGCCCAAGGCCGCCACCGCGCCCACGCCGTCGCCGAAAATCTGCACCTCCACATGGCGCGCACGATCGATGAACCGCTCCAGGAACACCCCGCCATCGCTGAAGAAACTCTGCCCCATGCGCCGCACCGACTCGAACGCGGCCACCAGCGCGCTCTCGTCGTTGCATCTTGTCAGGCCGATGCCGCCGCCACCGGCGGTGCTCTTCAGCATCACCGGATAACCGAGCCCGGCCGCGGCGCTGACGGCTTCGTCGATCCCCTCCAGCAACCCGCTGCCCGGCGTCAGCGGCACCCCGGCCCGGCCGGCGATCTCGCGCGACGTGTGCTTGAGCCCGAACAGGCGCATCTGCTCGGGGGTCGGCCCGGCAAAGGCAATGCCCGCCGCCTCACATTGTTCCGCAAACGCCGCGTTCTCGGACAGGAAACCGTAGCCGGGAATGATCGCCCCGGCTCCGGTCTCAAGAGCCGCGGCGAGGATGCGGTCGCCGCGCAGATAGCTGTCCACAGCAGTGTCCCCGCCGATACCGACGGCGACGTCGGCGGCCGTGACATGGAGGCTGTTGCGGTCGGCATCGGAATGGACCGCGACGCTGCGCACGCCCATGCGTTTGAGGGTGCGGGCGATGCGAACGGCGATCTCACCGCGGTTGGCGATCAGGACGGTGTCCGTCATCATGATTCAGGCGTGGTTAGATCTGACAGAACGTGTTGGTGGGTAGGCAGGATGGTCCCGGCGGATTCAGCGGTGGACTTGAGATAGGCACGCCAGCCGCCGAACGAAGTGATCTCCCCGGCGCCGTCGATGCCCGCCGGTTCGCAGATGAAGCCCTTGACCCAGCGACCATCCGCCAGTTCGACCGTGCCGATGCCAAGCGGATGCGGCACGGCCACCACAAAACTTCCAAACTGATCGGTCGGCAGATCCCACAACTCGACCTCGATGGGGCCTGACGAGGTTGCCACCCGCACCAGCCCCGGCTTGGGCGGGGCCATTCCAGGCAGCGCATACAGGCGGTAACAGGCCGCAGTGGCGGTGGCCTCGACGAACTGCCCTCCGCGTTCGGTCAGCTGATGGTTAAGCGGCATGCCGCGCAAATGGGCGCCAACAACGGCCAGCCGGATCCAGCCGGCACCGGGTGCCAACTGCGCCACCGGCACGGTCGGCGCGGCCGGTGTGAGCGCAGCCGGCGGCGACAATTCCGCCGCCGTTTGCCCCAGCGCTCCGAGCGGCAGGTCGCGCGCGGCCTGCCAGCGACAGCCAAACTCCGCCAGCGCATCGTCGTGCCAGGAGGGCGCGATGAGGGTGATGCCGAACGGCAGGTCGTCCTCGCGGAAGCCGGCCGGCAACGACAGCGCGCAGCAGTCTGACAGATTGACAAAATTGGTGTAACTGCCTAGCCGGCTGTTGGCTTCCACCGGTTCGGCCTCGACTTCCGCCAGCGTCGGGAACGTGACGGCAGTGGGCACCACCAACGCGTCGACGCCGGCCAGGGTGGCCTGAATTTCCCTGGCCAACGCGGCGCGCTTGTATTCGGCGCGGAACACATCCACGGCATCGTAGCGCTCGCCTTGGGCGATGATCTCGCGCACCACCGGGTGCATCGAGTCACCATGGTCGCGCATGAACTCCCGGATCGAAGCCAGTCGTTCCGCCACCCACGGCCCGCCATACAGCAGTTCAGCCATGGCCTGCATCGGCCTGAAATCCACCGGGCACAACTCGGCTCCATCCTCCGCCAAGAGGGCCAGCGTGATCTCATAGGCCCGACGCGCAGCCTCGTCTCCATGCCAGACGGGTGCGTCGGCAATGGCAAACCGCGGTCGCTTGCCAAGGCGATGGCCCTGAAGCCGGAGGTCGGCGGGGCGTGAATAGGGATCCTGCGGATCATCGCCGCGCAGAACCCGGTGCACCTCCCACGCATCGGCGGCGGTAACGGCGAAAATGGATACGCAATCCAGTGATCGACAGGCCGGCACCACCCCATGGGTGGAGATCGAGCCACGGGTCGGCTTGAGCCCGACGATGTGATTCAACCCGGCCGGCACCCGGCCCGAACCGGCGGTATCGGTGCCAAGGGCGAACGGCAGCAGACCTCGCGCCACCGCCACCGCCGAACCGGAACTCGACCCGCCGGACACGCGGGCGGGATCAAACGGGTTCGGCACCGCACCGTAGGGCGACCGTGTCCCCACCAGGCCGGTGGCGAACTGGTCGAGGTTGGTCTTGCCGATCAGGACCGCGCCAACCGCTTTGAGGCGCCGCACCGCGGTGGCGTCGTGCTCGGCCAGATAGCTGTAGTCCGGGCAACCGGCGGTGGTCGCCATGCCGGCGGCGTCGATGTTGTCCTTGATCGCAAAGGGAACACCATGGAGCAACAACGACCCGGGGTCAGCACGCCCAAGGCGGACCAGTTGGTCATCGATCTCGTCCGGTGTCGCCAGGCGGATCCAGGCGGGATCGTCGGGATCGCAGGCGGCCACCAGAGCCTGCAGTCGTTCGCGCAGAGGCTCGGAGCCACACTTCGCGATCGCGCGCCAGCCATCGAGGGTCACAGGGAACCCGGAGGAGGAACTTGTGGGGACGGTCGCAGGACCGGCGGCAACGTCTTGCATACAAGTTGCCGATGTAGCATGGTCCGTGCCAGTCAGAGCTGTTCAAGATCGCCTTCCCGGACATCGAATCTGCCCCCGTCTATAAGATCACCAGAACGGCTCCTGACAGATGAACCAGACGGCAGCCGGTGAGCGGATGGCTGCAAGGTCAAGGTGTCACGGCTCTGAAAACCTCTCCCCCATGCAACAGCAACCCTGGCACAGCCCGCCACCCTCACACCGTCAGATAGGTGCGGACCAGGTCTTTACCCAGGCTCTCCATCGGGCCGTTTGCCACCACCTTGCCGCGCTCGATGATCGCGAAGTCGTCGCCGAGTTCCTGACAGAAGTCCAGATACTGCTCCACCAGCAGAATGCTCATGCCTCCTTCCCTTCGCAACAAGGCGATGGCGTCGCCAATCTGATCGATGATGTTGGGCTGGATGCCCTCGGTGGGTTCATCGAGGATCAACAACTTCGGGCGGGTCAGCAGCGCGCGCGCGATCGCCAACTGCTGCTGCTGGCCGCCGCTGAGGTTGCCGCCCTTGCGGGGCAGGAATTCCCTGAGCACGGGGAACAGGGTGTAAACCCGGTCAAGGTCGTCACCGATGCCGCGGCCGCGTGCGACGCCGGCGATGCGCAGGTTCTCCTCGACAGTGAGCATGGGGAAGATCTCACGCCCCTGCGGCACGTAACCAAGCCCCAGCCGCGCGCGCTGCTCGGGCCGCAGGCGGTGAATCGGCCGGCCCTCGAAACGAATGGTGCCACGGCGCACCGGCAGCAGGCCGGTGATCGATCGCAGGGTCGATGTCTTGCCGACGCCGTTGCGGCCCATCAGGCAGAATACGGAGTCCGGCCGGACCTCGAAGTCAATGCCGCGCAACACGGCACTGTCGTCGATCCGCGCCTCGACGCCGGTCACTTGTAACAATGGTGAATGCGGCTGCATCAGGCGGCGTGACTGTTGGCTTGGGGCTTGGCTTTCGGTTTGGCTCGGGCCCTGGACTTGCGGCCGAGGTAAACCTCGATCACACGCTCGTCGTTCTGCACCCGGTCGATCGATCCCTCGCAGAGAATGCCGCCCTGGTGCAGCACAGTGACCTTGCGGCCCGCGGAGATCTGACGCACGAAGGTCATGTCGTGCTCGATCACGACGATGGTGCGTGGTCCGGCCAGTGACATCAGCAGTTCTCCCGTGCGATGGGTTTCCTCGTCGGTCATGCCGGCGGCCGGTTCGTCGACCAGCATCAGCTTGGCGTCCTGCGCCAGCAGCATGCCGATCTCAAGCCACTGCTTCTGACCGTGCGCGAGCGATCCAGCACGATCGTAGGCGCGGTCGCTCAGCTTGATGACCTGCAGGATCTCGTCGATGCGCTCGTCCTCAGCCGGCTTGGTGCGATGGAACAGGCTCGACCACAACCCGCGCGATCCGGCCAGGCTCAGCAGCAGGTTCTCATACACCGTGTGGCGGGTGTAAACGGTGGGGGTCTGGAATTTCCGGCCGATGCCAAGGCGCTGGATCTGGTATTCGTTGAGCTTCAGGAGGTCGTCCTTCTCCTCGAACATCAGGGCGCCGCTGTCGGGCCGGGTGCGCCCGGTGATCAGGTCAAGAAAAGTGCTCTTGCCGGCTCCGTTGGGCCCAATGACGGTCCGGAGTTCGCCGATGTCGAGGTAGAAGCTGAGGTCGCGGATCGCCTGGAATCCGGCGAAACTCTTGTTCAGCCCCTCGGCCGTGAGGATGAAGGGTTGGCGGCTCATGGAGTTGATGGATCCGGGTCGGCGCTTGTCCTTCGCGGCTGGGGTTGCGCCGCCGGAGTCAACGGTGGTTCAGTTTGGCCGCGAGCATGGGGGTTGGCCGGGTCGCCTGGCGGATCTGCCGGCACCGGGTCGGACATGGCGCTGGCTTCGGTCGGGGGATCGGGTGGCTGTCGGCTGGTCCCCGGGCCGCCAGAATCATCGTCACCACCATCGTTGCCGTCGTCATCCGAATTAGGGCGACGGCCGCGGCGTTCCTGAATGAAGGCGTTGATGCGGCGACCGGCCCAGGCGAATTGGGCAGGCAGGCCGACCAAGCCGCGAGGCATGAACAGCACCACCAGCACGAAGATGGCACCGAGCATGATCAGCCACAGGTCGGGGTAGGCCTGGGTGGCCCAGCTCTTGGCGGCGTTGACGCTGACGGCGCCGATGATCGGACCGACGAGGGTGCCGCGGCCGCCGACGGCGCACCAGACCACCGCTTCGAGCGACTTGTCAGGAGTCATGGCATTCGGGTTGATGCTGCCGACCTGGGCGACATACAGGGCGCCGCCGATCGAGGCGATGACGGCACTGAGCACGAACACGAACAGCTTGAAGGCAGCGGCCGAATAGCCGGAGAACAGCACCCGGGCCTCGATGTCGCGCACGGCCTGCTGGATGAGACCGAACTTGCTGCGGGTGAGCCAACGGCAGAACACATAGGTGGCGACCAGCGCGATGCCGGTGGCGACAAACAGCCAGCGCTGCACCTCGGGGCTGCGGATTTCAGCGCCGAACAGGCGGCGGAAGCCGGTGAAGCCGTTGTCACCGCCCATCATCAACTCGTTGCGGAAGAACAGCAGCGCGGCGCTGTAGGTCAGCGCCTGGGTGAGGATGGAGAAATAAACCCCCTTGATGCGGGCGCGGAAGGCCAGAAAACCGAACGCCAGCGCCACCAGCGCGGGCAACAGCACGACCATGAGCATCGAGAAGGAGAACGAATAGAAGGGCTGCCAGAAGCTGGGCAGGGTGGTCAGGCCCGAAAACACCATGAAGTCGGGCAGGTCGCTTTGATAGGATCCGAGGCGGCCGATCATTAGCATGAGGTGCATGCCGAACATGTAACCGCCAAGGGTGAAGAACATGGCCTGACCGAGGCTGAGCAGCCCGGTGTAGCCCCACAGCAGATCGACCGAGATCGCCAGCATGGCGTAACACAGATACTTGCCCCAGGTGTTGAGCTGGAAGTTGCTGATGTAACCGTGGGCATTGGCCACGGGCAGCACCACGATCAGCAGGATCGACAACAGGCCCAGGATCAGCAGATGTGTGCGGCTGAAGGTCTTTTCTTTCACTCTTCGAGGCTCCGGTTCTGGGTGGTGAACAGGCCTTTCGGCCGGAACTGGAGGAACAGGATGATCGCCAGCAGGACCAAAATCTTGCCGAGCACGGGATTGAGCAGAATCTGCTGCAGGCTCTGGTCGGCCATGCCGATGCTGAAGGCGCTGATGACAGTGCCAATCAGCTTGCCTACGCCGCCGACGACGACGGTCATGAAGGAGTCGATCAGGTAACTCTGACCGAGGCTGGGGCCGACGTTGCCAATCTGGGACAGGAAGGCGCCGGCCAGGCCGGCCAGCCCGCTGCCGAAGGCGAAGGTGATCATGTTGACCCGTTCCGTGCGCACGCCCATGCAGGCGGCCATCTGCCGGTTCTGCACCACCGCCCTGACCAACAGGCCGAAGCGGGTGCGGTTGAGGAACAGGTAGGTGACGAGGATGATCAGCAGGGCGAAGCCGATGACGAACACACGGTTCCACCCGAACATGACGCCGTAAACGGTCCAGTTGCCTGACAACCAGACGGGACTCTCGACCTGGACGTTGCTGGCGCCAAACACCAGCCGGAACAATTGCTGGAGCACCAGCGACAGGCCCCAGGTGGCGAGCAGGGATTCGAGCGGACGCCGGTAAAGGTGGCGGATGATGGTGCGCTCGATCGCCAGCCCGACCAGGGCCGCAACCAGGAAGCTCAAGGGGATGGCGAACAGGAAATAGGCCTGGAACCAGCCTTCCGAGGCGTTGAACCCGGGAATGGCCACGCTGTAGCCGAAGGGCGACAGGCGCAGGCCGGACTGGAACACGCACTGCACGATGTAGGCGGTGTAGGCGCCGACGGCGATCAGTTCACCATGCGCCATGTTGATCACTCCCATGAGCCCGAAGGTGATGGCCAGACCGATGGCGGCAATCAGCAGGATCGATCCGCTGGACAGTCCGCGGAACACGGTGCCGGCGGCGTTGACCCGGGTGATGTGGCGCTCGATGGCGGCGAGAGCATCAGTGGCGGCAGCGGCGAGTTCGTCATCACCATCGGTTTCAGCCTCACGGGCCAGGCTCCGCAGGGTGTCGCGCGCGGGAATGGGCGTCAGGCGTTCCAGTTCGCGGCAGGCGGCGAGCTTGATCTCGCGCTCGGGCAGGCGCAGTTGCGACATGGCAATGGCGACTTCGATCTCGCGTTGGATCTGCCTGCTGGGTTCAAGTGGCAACCGCAGCTCAAGCGCCTCGATCTTGTCGGGGTTCTGTTCCAGCGCGATGCCGCGAACAGCGGCCAGGCGGCGGTTGTGGTTGTCGGCCACCAGCGCCGCCATGTCGGTGACGCTGCGCATCGCCTGGCGCAGGCGCGAATCAGTGAATGCCAACTCAAGCTGGTTCTCGGTCGCACGCATCGGCTGGCCTCCAACACCCGGAACCGGCTCGCCGTTGTCGAGGCGGACCACGTTGCGGCGGCCGACGCCGTCGGCTTCTCCGTCAAAGCGCACGGGGAATCGATCGCCCTCAAAATCGTCGTGGTAATAGATGTAACCCTCGCGCCAGGCGGTAAGCAGGCCGACCGCGTCGGGATCGCCAGAGCCTAACAACGATCGCACCAACGCCGCTTGTTCGGCCGGGTCAGTGCTCATCAGGGCCTCGATCACCACCTCGCGGGCATTGGCCGGCGGCTGGATCATGCCGCCGGGCTGCGGCAGTTCAGTTGGCTCCGGCTCGCCGACGATCACATGCCCGCCCTGTTGCCCGCCGGCCTGCTTGGTGAAGCAGGCCAGGGTCAGGGCAAGCAGGGTCCGGATCAGGAATCGGCTCGGCATGGTGATGCGCGCTACGTTGGGGAGGCGTGAAAACAGGCGGCCCCCGACGGCGGGGAGGTGGGCGCACCGTCGGGGGCCGCGGGATGTTGGTAGCAACTGGTTTACTCGGCGGCATCCTCCTCGACCGCTCCGGCCTCCTCCTCGCCGCCACCGGCAAAGGTTCCGAGCAGGAACGGCTCACCGTAGACCTGATCGAAAGTGCGGATCACGCGGAATTGTCCGTTCGGCAGGGTCTCACCGATGTAGACGTTCTTGGTCAGGTGATGGTTCTCCTGAGTGGTGACCGTGCCGCCGGGACCATCGAAGGAGATGCCGTTCCGCAGCTGTTCGAGCACCGGCTGGGTGTCGAAGGTTCCCGCCGCTTCGACCGCCTTTTTCCACAGGTAAACACCGTTGTAGCTGAGCACCATGGGCGAACAGGTGACCCGGTTCTCCTTTTCAATGCCGGCCACCTCGGTCCCGGCCAGCCAGTTCATGAAATTCTCCACAAACTGCTGGTTGGCCGGGGTGTTGAGCGACATGAAGTAGGTCCAGCAGCCGAGCTGCCCCACCAGCTGGCGGGCCGGGAGACCGCGGAACTCGTCTTCCGAGATCGAGAAGCTGACCACCGGGCAGGTGTCCGAGGTCATGCCAGCGGCGGCGTATTCACGGAAGAACGGCACGTTGGTGTCGCCGTTGAGCGTGTTGATGATGCAGGTGTTGCCACCGGCGGCGAACTGTTGGATCTCGGCCACGATCTGCTGGTAGTCGGTGTGGCCGAACGGGGTGTATTTGCCCGCCGAGGTGATGTTGCCCGCCTCGTCGCGGTCGAAGCCGCCGCCGATGTTCTCCAGCGGCACCCCTTTGCTGAGCAGGTATTCCATCAGCACCAGATTGGTGGTGCGCGGGTAGACGTAGTCGGAGCCAAGCAGGTAGAACTTCTCCATGCCCTGCTCAAGCATGTAGTCCACCGCGGGGATGGCCTGCTGGTTGACCGCTTCCGCCGTGTAGAAGATGTTTGGAGACATCTCCTCGCCCTCATACTGGACCGGGTAAAACAGCAACCCGTCGAGCTCCTCGAACACCGGCAGCACGAACTTTCGGCTGACCGAGGTCCAGCAGCCGAAAACGACGCTGACCTGGTCCTGCTCCAGCAGACCGCGGGCGCGCTCGGCGAACAACGGCCAGTCCGAGGCGCCATCGACCACGACCGGCTCGATCATCCTGCCCATGACCCCACCGTTGGCGTTGATTTCATCGAAGGCGAACAGCAGCACGTCGCGCAGCGAGGTCTCGGAGATGGCCATGGTGCCGCTGAGCGAGTGCAGCACACCCACCTTGACGGTCTCCCCATTGCCAGCCGCCCCGGCGACCTCAGCCGGCGGATCATCCTCCTCGACCGTCCCGGCAGGTTCAGCCGGCGGTGTTTCGGGACTGTCTTCCATCGCCACCTCCGGTTCGATTTCGGCGGCGGGTTCCGACCCGGTCTCGACCACCTCGGACTCGGGCGGGATTTCGGTTTCAGTTCCGGCGGCGGGCGGACTGCCCTCCTCGCTGCCGCAGGCCGCCAGGCCGAGGCAAAGGGCGATCGTCAGGATCCGTGGTTTCAGTTTCATGATGGTTGGTTGGTCTTCCTGGTAGGTTGAATGTCAGCTTTATGGTTTGCAGGGTCGGCGGCGCGGTTGGTGCCCGCGCCGCCTGACGGGATCGTTTGGCCTGGTGGCGATGTCGTTTCGGGGGGACCGTTGCCGGGCATCCGGCAGGTGCCGCCGCGCAGGTGGTGGTCCGCCGGTTGGGAGACCGGGGATGGACGCCTTGCCGACGCGACGACACCGTCCCATTGACGCAGGAAATCAGAACGAGAGCGCGACGCCGACGTTGCCGGTGACGAAATCGGTGTCCGGGTTGCCCGGAATCACGGAACTGCTCGTGTGGTAGTAGGTGACGCCGGCATTGAACGACCAGTCGCCCTTGAGGAAGGCGAGCGGGACCGATGCTCCGACACCGGCGCTGGTGTAGGCAAAGCCCGAGCCACCACCATGGAATTCATCGGTGGCAAAGGCGACGTCGACCGGGAACGAGAAGGTCACCGCACCGGCCGCGAGTTCGGGGGCGACCCCGATCACGCCGACCAGGCCCTTCTTGAGGCCCTCGCCGTCAACCCGCCCATGCAGCGTGATCGAAGGGTTGAGGACCATGTCATAGCCCAGCACAAGATCAACGATCCGCTCGGACTGGCTGGCATAAAGCCACTCCTGATAGAGCAGGGTGGCGTTGACCGGACCAAAGTCCTTCGACAAGCCGATGTAGAAGTCGACCTCCTGAACCGAGCCGCCGATGTCGGAATCCGCGTTGTCGTTGATGTCGAACCATGCACCGAGGATGCCGGTGTAACCACCACCAAGGTCGAAGTTGAGCTCGATCGATGGCTGGAACAGGGCGTCCCGCCACTTGGTGCCGGCGCCCCAGATGTCGGCGCCGTAGGATATGAAGTGGGTGTGTACCTCAAACGACAAGGTGCCGCTCACGAACGGGTCCTCGGCCAGATCGACCGGTGGCAGCGGTTCGAGGACCGTCGGACCGGCAAGGGTAGTCGTCGGCAGGACGCTGTTCAGGGCGAGCAGCGCGGCACTGCTCCATGCAAGGGAATGTTTGCTCATCACGATGTTGTTCTTTTGTTGGGGTGCGCCTGACCCGCCCGATCCGGACTGGTGAAGGTCACGGTTGCGGCTTGAGCATCTTGTATGCCAGATTCGGATGCCGGAAAATTTCATGGGCGTGGCAGCCGCCCGCGCCGCCCTCGGTGCACACCCTCACGGGTGGCGCCTGAGCACCCCGCGCCGCGGCCGGCCCGACACGCCGAGGGCGATCCCCGGCAACGACGGACGAACCATGAACCGGCCTGATGCATTACTTCAAGACCTCCGCCTCCGGGTCCCATGCGACCGGGAGTCGGGTCGTTGGACGAATGGGGGGTGATCTTTCCCATTTGCCATATTTCATGTTGTTTTCTCCAACCTGAAGACTCTATCAAGAGCACGCCTCCGCCAGCCACCGACGTTGCCCAGCCGCAGGGTTCCAGGGCATCCGCACAGTGGTTTCATGCGCCCGCACCAGCGACCGAACCCGGCCCGTGGCGGCCCGTGGAGGCAACGCCCGACGCCTTCACGATCGGACCTCTCCAGTGCCGCCAGCGGCATCGCAGGGCACCTCCAAGGGCGCTCGACCCGGGCGCGGGACAACTGACCGGGGCCGGTCGTTCTAACAAGATGGTCATTTTTCCCGCCGCCATGGACGGCGGTCGGGACAGCTTCGGGGGGACCGTAGCCAGCCCGGCTTTAATGGTTGACTCAGGGCTGCCAGCATGGGACCGACTCAATGGACTCGACCTGTATCCGGCTCCCAGGCCAGCCACAGCCCGGCGGGAGGGCCAATGACTCGACCGGTCGAAACCCGCCTCCGCCCGCTGCGCCAGCGGCAATCCGATTCCGGCATGGACAACATCAGCCTCACTCTCCTGGCCTTCTCGGCCGCCCAGATCTTCGTGATGTTGCGGGTGATGCTGCGCCCCGGCCGCGACCCCGCGGCCAGGGTGGCGTGGGTGGCGGTCATCGCCGTGCTGCCGGTGATCGGCTTGATCGGCTACCTCATGTTCGGCGAGGTCAGGTTCGGCCGCCGCCGCCTCAGCCGGGTGTTGAAAGCCCGCAGCCTGCTGCCCTGCGCCCAGGAGCTGCGCCCGGCCAATTCCGAACGACCGCGCTCCGGCTCCCATTACGAACAGTTGTTCCGGGTCGGGGAAACCATCGGCGGTTACCCGCCGGTCGGCGGCAACAGGGCGCAGCTGGTGACCGACAGCGAGGAGTTCGTCAACCAGCTGGTGGCCGACATCGAGGCGGCCACCGATCATGTGCACCTTGAGTTCTATATCTGGCTGCCGGACCGCAGCGGCGTCCGCGTCGCCGAGGCGCTGACGCGCGCCGCCGGCCGCGGAGTGACCTGCAGGGCGCTGGCCGACGGCATGGGCTCGCGCAGCCTGATCCGGTCGCGGCACTGGCGCGCCATGAAAGGGGCCGGCGTCCGGTTGGCGGTGGCGCTGCCGCTTGGCATCCCACTGCTGGGACCGCTGCGGGGGCGCATCGACCTGCGCAACCACCGCAAGCTGGTGGTGATCGACGGCGAGATCGCCTGGTGCGGCAGCCAGAACTGCGCCGACGCCGAGTTCCTGGTCAAGCGCCGCTATGCGCCCTGGGTGGATGTCATGGTGCGCTGCACCGGTCCGGTGGTGTGGCAGAGCCAGCACCTGTTTGCCGGCGACTGGATGAGTGCCGGCGACGAAAGTCTGGTGGAACTGCTGCGCCAGCCCGCCGAACCCGGCGACGGGGGGCTCATCGGCCAGGTGATCGGCAGCGGCCCCGCCGACCAACACTCGGGGGTGCCGCAGTTGTTTGCCACCCTGCTCTACAACGCACGCTCGACGGTGATGATCACCACCCCCTATTACGTGCCCAACGAAACCATCCAAAGCGCGCTGTGCGCCTGCGCGCGCCGCGGCGTCATGACCACCATCATCTTCCCCCGCCGCAACGACTCCCGCATTGTCGCCGCCGCCAGCCGCAGCTTCTACCCGGAACTGCTGGATTCCGGGGTCCGGATCCACGAGTTCGAAGGCGGGCTGCTGCATGCCAAGACCTTCACCATGGACAACGAAATCAGCCTGATCGGCTCGGCCAACATGGACCGTCGAAGTTTCGAACTGAACTTCGAGAACAACCTCCTGCTGCAGGACCCGGCATTCACCGCCGCACTCAGACGCCAGCAGTTCGAATACCTGCGGCAGTCGGTGCGGGTGGAGGAACAACAGGTCCGGGCATGGGGCATGTCACGCCACCTGTGGCACAACTCAATGGCCGTGCTGGGGCCGCTTCTGTAAGCATGTCAGGGCTGAATCGGCGTCACCTGGCCCCGAAACGACGACGCCAGACGGCGCGGGGAATCTTGCCCCTCACATCGGGCCGCAGGTCGTCGCACACCCACCAGTGACGCGGTTGTTGCCACGCGGGCAGGCGCCCGGCCAGCCACCGCCGCACCCCGTCCGCGGTCGCGACACCCCTCAACCTCACGCAGGCCACCAACTCTTCACCGCGCGCGGCGTCGCCGGATTCAATGCCGAACACCACACAGTGCTCGACCAGGTCGTGCGCCCGCAGGATCGCCTCGACCGATTCCGGATTGACCTTGCGACCGGCAAGATTCACCACATCATCGGCACGCCCGCCCAGGCAGAGCACGCCGTCACCGCCAAGCCGACCCAGGTCGGTGCTGACAAACCTCCCCTGCCCGACCACCGATTGCTCATCGAAGCCGTCGTCGCTCCAGACACCAAGCGCGCAGGCGCGGCTGTGCACCACCACCCGGCCGGTGTCGTCAATCGACAGGCGCACGCCCGCCACCGGCCGCCCGACCCTGCCGGGCTCGGGCCGGACCTGGTCGCTGTCGTCGTAGGCAATCCCGCCGCACTCGCTCGAACCGTAAAAGTTGTGAATCTTCAGTCCCCACGCCCCCAGCGCGGCCTGTTCGAGGGCGGTCGGCAGCATGGCGCCGGCCGAGATGGCGCGCGCCACTCCGTCCGGGGCCACCGCCGCCGAGTCCAGCCAGGCCCGCCACATGGCGGGAACCGCCGGGATCACAAGGGACGCCGTTGAACCAGCCTCGGCCTCCAACCAATGCTGCGACCGCCGGACCGCCTGCGGCAGCACGCTGCCAGGCGCCAGCAGCCGCATTCCGTGAAACAACAGCGGCGTGACCAGATTCGAAAACCCGTAGGAATGAGCCGGTGACACCGCCGCGAGGTTGATCCATTCCGGATCGAGCGCCATCGTCGGCAGCAGTTGATCAACGTCGGCCACCACCTGGTCGGCGTTGAACAACAGGTGCCGGGGCGCGCCGGTGCTGCCGGACGTGCGCTTGACCAAAGCCACCGGCATCGTCTCCGGCCACGGCAGCGCCGGCAGCGGCACCCCAGTGCCGGCCTCCTCCA
>SKLO01000128.1 GCA_007123195.1 Verrucomicrobiales bacterium
CGGGCCAGCTTCAGCACCGCCGTGGTCTTGCCGGCGCCAAGAAATCCACCGATCATGATGTAACGCGCCGGGCCGGACGAGGCTGGGGAAACGTCTTGTTCCATGGCACCAGCCTAAACGGCCGTGGTCACAGATGCCAGCGGCGAGTGAGGATCGGGTGTCGGGGGTCGGGGGTCGGTCGAATGCCGGCAGGCAGTGTGGGGTAGACATTCCTGTCTGCCCGGCCCATGGATCGCCCAAGGCTCGCCTGTCAGGGGTCAGGAACCGGGGTGCAGGCTGATGGCTGGCGCGGCGGCGGTTCCGAGGGCTTCACCCCCAAAGGAGACAAATTGAAGGGTATTGCGATACCCCTGACCCGTCCGACCCGTCCGACATCTGGCCCCTGACCCCCTGACATCGCACCGCGCGGAGCCCGATCCCGCAGGGTTCCAAGCCCGACTCACCGACTCACCGACCCCCGACCCCTGACCACCCGCCCCGCTCGCGGTTGACGGACGGCGTGGCGCGCCCTTGATTGGGCGCCCATGAAATTCAGCTCCTGGAACGTCAACGGCCTCCGCGCCGCCCTGCCGCGCGGCCTGGCCGACTACGTCGCGGCCTGCGGCGCCGACCACATCTGCCTGCAGGAGGTCAAGGCCACGCCCGAGCAGGTCGATCTCGGCTGGGCCGCCGACCTTGGCTACCGGGCGTTCTGGAATCCAGCCGAGAAAAAGGGCTACTCCGGCGTGCTCACCCTGACCAGGCACGAACCCCTGGCGCACGGCACCGGCATGGGTCTCGAGCAGCACGATCGCGAGGGCCGGGTGCAGTGGCTTGAGTTCGAGCCTTTCCATCTGGTCAATGTCTACACTCCCAACTCGCAACGAGGCCTGCTCCGTCTGGATTACCGCCAGCAATGGGACCACGCCTTCCTCACCTGGCTGCAGTCGCTGGAGCAGCGCAAACCGGTCGTGTTCGGCGGCGACTTGAACGTCGCCCACCGCGAGATCGATCTGGCCAACCCGAAGCAAAACCGCCGCAACGCCGGCTTCACCGACGAGGAACGGACCGGCTTCGATCGGTTGGTCGAGGCCGGATTCATCGACACCTTCCGCCGGTTTGAACCCGGGGCCGGGCATTACAGTTGGTGGACCTACCGCAGCAACGCGCGCGAGCGGAACATTGGCTGGCGCATCGACTACTGGCTCGCTTCAGCCGCCCTGGACCCTTATCTCGCAGCCGCCCGCATCCGTCCCGAGGTGACCGGCTCGGACCACTGTCCGGTGGAGTTGGAGCTGGAGCTTCCGTGAACGCGCCCAGATCTTCCCGAATCCAACGCCTCCGGGGGGCACCGGAGCGCAGGACCGGGCGGACGGGTGAGCGGCCTTGGTCCGCCTTTCACACCCCCGGCAGCCACGCCTTGCCGGCATGAGGGAATCACGAAGCCGTGCCCGATCCCCCAGCCTCTCGCGTGGCGAGACCGGTCTCACGACTCCATCCAGCCGAAGCACCGGCGCAGGTAGTCCTCGCTGGCAAGATGGGCCTCCACCGCATTCATGGTGTGCGGGGTGGCGGCCTCGACCGCCTGTTCCAACACCAGCAGCGGGCGGATGCCTCGCTCCTCCAACTCCCGGCCGAGCCGCTCGTAGTCGATGTCGCCGGGAACAAACGCCTCTGTCCAGACACCGTCCTGCGACTGCCGCAGATGCAGCTCGACGATGCGGTCGGCATACAACTCCACCACGTCGAACAGGGCCGCCTGGGAATTGCCGCAACCGCGGTAAACCCAGTGGGCGTCGAGGCAGAACGACACCGCCTCGGGATCGCTGCCAGCGAGCATGTGATGGAACTCGCGCGCGCCGTGGCGCAGCTCGACATCGTGGTTGTGGTAGGCCAGGGTCATGTCGACGGCCCGCAGGCCCCGCCCCAGCCGCTCAAGCGCGTTGCGCTGGATCCCAAGCTGGTCGTCATTCTTGGCCTCGCCACCGCCCATGGGGGCCGGGTTGTTGACCACGATCGAGGTCCCGCACAGGGCCCGCGCGCGCTCCGCCAGCTGGATCACATGATTGATCCGCTCGTCGAGCCCATCCGCCTCGTGCAGTTGGGCGCCGACATACATCGAGCGCATCTCCAGCCCCCGGCGCTGGAGCCAGTCGGCGATCTCATCCAGTTGGGCCACGCTGCCGATCCCCGGCTCGAAGCCGTCCATGCCCCCCTTGACCACTTGCTGGAGGTCGTTTTCCCAGTCGTTGCCGAACGACTTGCCATCGCGCCGGGCGAACGTGCCCCAGACGTAGCTGTTGGTGGACACGTGCCAGCCGTCTGCGTCGGCCGCCCGCACCGTCATCGACGGCTGCAGTTTGCGGCTGGCCGCCACGGCCATGGCGGCGCTGAGGGTGGTCACAAAGCTGCGGCGCTTCATCGTGGTGGGGGGTGACGGGGGTTGAAATCAAGTCACGATGCCGCACCCGCCGGTAAGGAGCAAGCGCGAATCTGCCCTGCACCCGACCGCACCCAGAGCGGATTTTTGCACGGTGGCGCGGTCATCGCTTCGTGATGGTGGCGAAGGCGAGGCGAATGTTGCAGCGGCTCATTGCGTCGTGGAAGTCTCTGACAGTTGATTGGCGGTGGCCTTTGACCGGCATCAGGTGGTCCGCTCCATTGTCCTCGCCAGCGGCAACGGCGCCGGGTCGCCCGCTCTTTGCCGATGGTGCCACAGCCCCGGCTCCGAGGCGGTGCGCTGGATCTGCCATTCAGAGGCGCCTCCGCTGAACGGGCGCAGGCCCGGGAACGCGGGCATTTGGGGCGTCATTGGCGCGTTTTCCGCTGTGCTTGTCCGGAGCCGAAAACAACCGCGACCAAGGCTTGTCATCCGCGGGTTCCGAGCCATCGTATCTGCCCTTGGACGTTCCCTAAACGTTTCGCATGATGACCCAACTCTCGCGCTTTTACGCATCCTCCATCGGCAAGAAGGCCGTGGTCGCCGTCACCGGAGCCGGCCTGCTGGCCTTTGTGTTCGCCCACATGACCGGCAACCTGCTGATCTATCTCGGGCCGGACGCGATCAACGCCTACGGCCGGTTTCTCCATGAGCTGGGCCACGGCACCGCGATCTGGTTCGCCCGCCTCGGGTTGCTCGCCATGTTCGGCCTGCACATTGTCGCCACCGTCCAGCTGACCCGCCAGAACCGCGCCGCCCGACCCCGCGGCTACGCCCTCGACGGCTGCCAGCGCACCACCAGCGCCGCCCGCTTCATGATCGTCAGCGGCCTCACCGTGCTGGCGTTTGTCATCTACCACCTGATGCACTTCACCTTGGGGGTCGGCAATGACTACCGCACCGCCGAGGAGTATTTCACCATGCTCGACGGCGAGCGCGTGCACAACATCCACCAGATGGTGGTCGACGGCTTCAGCGTCTGGCCGGTGTCGGTCTTCTACATCCTCGCCATGTTCCTGCTTTGCTGGCACCTGATGCACGGCTTTTCCAGCGTGTTCCAAACCCTCGGCGCCCAGACCCACGGCACCCGCCGCATCGTCCGCTACGCCGGCTACGGCTTCGCCGCCGTCATTCTGATCGGCAACACCTCGATCCCGCTGGCCGTGCTGTTCGGCCTTGTGTCCTGACCCGCCCGCCCCTGTCACCACCTGAATCGTTCGCCTCGACCCCGGCACCGCCGATCACCATGATCCAACCGCTCACCGCCACCCCCGACGCCCGCATCCCGGCCGGCCCGCTCGACCGGAAATGGTCGCGCCACCGCCAGGACTCGCGCCTGATCAATCCCAAGAACAAGCGCAAATTCCGCGTCATCGTGGTCGGCACCGGCCTGGCCGGCGCCGCCGCTGCCGCCAGCCTGTCGGAACTCGGTTACAAGGTCAGCGTGTTCTGCTTCCACGACAGCCCCCGGCGCGCCCACAGCATCGCCGCCCAGGGCGGCATCAACGCCGCCAAGAACTACCAGAACGACGGTGACAGCGTGCACCGCCTGTTCTACGACACCATCAAGGGCGGCGATTTCCGCGCCCGCGAGGCCAACGTCCACCGGTTGGCCGAGATCAGCCTGCAGATCATCGACCAGTGCGTGGCCCAGGGCGTGCCGTTCGCCCGCGAATACGGCGGGCTGCTGGCCAACCGTTCGTTCGGCGGTGCCCAGGTCTCGCGCACTTTCTACGCCCGCGGCCAGACCGGCCAGCAGCTGCTGCTGGGCGCCTACGCCGCGCTCGAGAAGGAAATCGCCCGCGGCAACGTCGAGATGCACTCCCGCTCCGAGATGCTCGACCTTGTGCTGGTCGACGGCCACGCCAAGGGCATCGTCACCCGCGACCTGGTCAACGGCCGCATCGAGACCCACGCCGGCGACTGCGTGCTGCTGTGCACCGGCGGCTACGCCAACGTGTTCTACCTCTCGACCAACGCCATCGGCTCCAACGTCACCGCCGCCTGGCGCGCCCACAAGCGCGGCGCCCTGTTCGCCAACCCCTGCTTCACCCAGATCCACCCCACCTGCATCCCGGTCCACGGCGACTACCAGTCCAAGCTGACCCTCATGTCCGAGTCGCTGCGCAACGACGGCCGCGTCTGGGTGCCCAAGCGCAAGGAGGACTGCGGCAAGGCGCCCGACCAGATTGCCGAACAGGACCGCGACTACTTCCTCGAGCGCAAATACCCCTCGTTCGGCAACCTCGCGCCCCGCGACATCTCCTCGCGCGCCGCCAAGGAGGTCTGCGACGAGGGCCGCGGGGTCGGTCCCGGCGGGCTCGGCGTCTACCTCGACTTCGCCGAGGCCGTGGCCGAGTTCGGCGAGGACACCATCCGCGACCGCTACGCCAACCTGTTCGACATGTATGCCCAGATCACCGGCGAGAACCCTTACAAAACCCCCATGCGCATCTACCCCGCGGTGCACTACACCATGGGCGGGCTGTGGGTCGACTACAACCTGATGTCCAATCTCCCCGGCCTGCACGTGCTCGGCGAGGCCAACTTCTCCGACCACGGCGCCAACCGCCTCGGCGCCAGCGCCCTGATGCAGGGCCTTGCCGACGGCTACTTCGTGATTCCGGTCACCGTGGCCAACTACCTGGCCGACGAAACACCCGGTGCCGTCACCGCCGGCCACGACGCGTTCCGCGAGACTGAAAAGTCGGTGCGCGACGCCACCGACCGCCTGCTCGGCATCCGCGGCCGGCGCACCGCCACCAGCTTCCACCGCGAACTCGGCCTGCTGATGTGGGAAAACTGCGGCATGGCCCGCAGCCGGCAGAGCCTGACCGAGGCACTGCAGCGGATTCCAGAGCTGCGCGCGGAGTTCTGGGAAAACCTGCGGGTGCCCGGCAGCGGCGAGAGCTTCAACCAGCAGCTCGAACTGGCCGGCCGCGTGGCCGACTACCTCGAGTTCGCCGAACTCATGTGCCACGACGCCCTTCACCGCGAGGAATCCTGCGGCGGCCACTTCCGGGTCGAGCACCAGACCGGCGACGGCGAGGCCATGCGCAACGACGAGGACTTCAGCTTCGTCTCCGCCTGGGAACACACCGGCGATTTTTCCAAACCACAACTGCACTCCGAACCGCTCGAATTCGACGTCGTCAAGCCGTCGGTGCGCAGCTACAAATGACCGCGCCGGCCTCCGCGCCCAGCCGGCCGCCACTTCATCACCTGCATCCTGCCACCTGACACATGTCTGAAACACTCAATCTCATCCTCAAGGTCTGGCGCCAGCAAGGCCCCGCGGACGTGGGTCGGTTCGAGGAGATCGACGCCAAGGGAATCCCCGTCGACGCCTCGTTCCTGGAAATGCTCGACATCATCAACGAGCGCCTGATCGAAAACGGCGCCGATCCCGTCGCCTTCGACCACGACTGCCGCGAGGGCATCTGCGGCACGTGCTCGCTGGTGATCAACGGCATGCCCCACGGCCCCAAACAAACCACCACCTGCCAGCTGCACATGCGCAGCTTCCGCGACGGCGACGTGATCTGGATCGAGCCGTTCCGCGCCAACGCCTTCCCGGTCATCAAGGACCTCACCGTCGACCGCACCGCGTTCGACCGCATCATCGCCGCCGGCGGTTATGTCAGTGTGCGCACCGGCGCGGCGCCGGACGCCAACTCGATGCCGGTGCCCAAGGAACAGGCCGACGACGCCTTTGATGCCGCCACCTGCATCGGCTGCGGCGCCTGCGTTGCCGCCTGCCCGAACGCCTCGGCCATGCTGTTCGCCGCCGCCAAGATCGGTCACCTCGACAGCCTGCCGCAGGGCAAGCCGGAAACCCGCCGCCGGGTGCTGGCGATGGTGCGGACCATGGACGCCGAGGGCTTCGGCAACTGCACCAACCACTACGAATGCGAGGCCGCCTGCCCGAAGGAGATCAGCGCCGACTGGATCACCCGCATGAACCGCCTCCACAACAAGGCCGCCACCATCGAGGCGGTGCGCTGAGTTCAGCCTGGATGGTTTCCGCTGAACCGTCGAACCCGCCGTTTGAGCCAGGTGCCGCCCTCCTGCGCCCACAGGTGTTCCAAGGCTTCGCGGGGCGCCTTGGCCAGCGCCGGCAGCAGCACCTCGTCGGCGATCCCGGCCGCGTGGTCGAACAGGTCGTCCGCCAGCGCTTGCCGGTGATGCCTGGCCAACCGGCGCCAGTCGGCTTCCTCCATCAACGCCAGCACCCCGGTCTCCGGCTCCATCATGGCCGCGGCCTGCTCCCGCAACAGGCGGCGTTGCAACGCCTCGGCCAAAGGGTGCCGGCCGGTCCCGATCCACCCGGCGAGTTTGATCAATTCCCGGGCGAAGCGAACGAATTCCGGGTCAAAGGGCAGTTGGTCGATCCACTGCGGATCAGGCTCGGCCGGAGGCATCAGCGGGCACAGCGAAGGGTCCGCCAGCAGAGCCAGCGTCACCCGGGTCCACATGCACCGGGGGCAACCGCCGCAATTGCCCTCCACCTGCCGCGGGTTCCCGCACACCAGCAGATTGGCCAGCGCCAGCGGTTGATCGATGAGGTCGACCAGTTTGCCCGCCCGATCCAACTCGCCGCCGTCGTAGCTGGTGCGGATGAGCCCGGTGCTGAACATCGGCTGGATCAAGGGGTTGTATCCATGGCGATCAGGATGGAACGACGGTGCCCGGGATCCGAGGCGGGCGATTCGGCAGCGTCCCTCCAGCAGCATGATCACCGCGCCGAGCACCGTGCCCATGGTCCATTCCCACG
>SKLO01000078.1 GCA_007123195.1 Verrucomicrobiales bacterium
AGACCATGGTTGGGGATTGGCTTTACGGCATCAGCGAGCGAGACACAGCGTCCGGGTTCAGTGGCGGCATGCCGCCCATCCGGGTCTGTGGCCATCGCGGCATGGTGGGGGCCGCCCCGGTGCGTGTGCTGTAGGGCACCGCCGGGATCCGGTGTGTTTCGGGCGCTTCAGGGGGCGGCCGGTGGAGCGTTTGGTCGGTGCGGTTGCCCGGGGGGATTGGGGCACCGAATCCGGGCCGCGACGGGTCGTGCGCACCCATCAGCCTGTTGTCAGCGGCGTCCGTTGGCGGTCGCCTCACTGAGTCACCCGCATGGGCATCAGCACGTAGAGGAAGGTGGTGTCGCGGGTGCGCATCACGCCGGGGCACATGTCGTCGGTCAGGTCGAGGTAGACTTCGTCGACCTCGAGGTTGCGCAACGGGGCGATCATGAACTCGGGGTTGAACGCGATGGTGAACGGGTCACCCTTGAAGTCGATTGGCAGGTTTTCCCTGGCCTCGCCGATTTCCGGTGCGGTGGAGATGATTTCCACGTCGTCCTCGCCGAAGTGCAGCTTGATCGAATGCGACTTGTCGGTCGACAGCACGGCGACCCGGCTGACCGAGCTGAGCAGGGCCTCGCGCTCGATGGTGATGCGGTGTTTCAGGTCGCCGGGAATGACCTGGCGGAAGTTCGGGTAGTTGCCCTCGATGAGCTTGCTGACCAGCAGGCTCTGGTTGAGTTCAAACGCGACCTGGCTGGTGCCGACCAGCATGGTGACCTCGCCCTCGTCGTGCAGCAGGCGCTGGAGTTCGTTGACCGCCTTGGTCGGGATGATCATGTCGGTCTCCTGACTCTGGGGGAACTCGACGTCCTGCTCGACCATGGCCAGACGGCGGCCGTCGGTGGCGACCATGGTCAGGCTGCCCTCCTTGAAGGAGAAGAAGATGCCGTTGAGCACGTAGCGCGTCTCGTCGGTGGAGATGGCGTAGGAGGTTTTCTTCAGGCAGTCGAGCAGGCGCTTCTGGTCGAGCTTGAATTCGTGGGCGTCCTCGAAGTCGGGCAGGGGTGGGAACTCGTCGCGGTTGAGGCCGAGGATCTTGAAGAAGCTGCGGCCGCTGCGGATGGAGGCGGTGTTTTTGTCATCCACCTCGACGTCCACGTCGGAGGCGGGCAGTTCGCGGATGATCGAGGCCAGTCGCCGGGCCGGCAGGGTGGTGCCACCGGGGACCTCGACCTTGGCGTCCACCCGCACACTGACCCCGACGTCGAGGTCGGTGGTGGTCAGTCGGAGCGCGTCGCCCTCGGCCTCGACCAGGACGTTGGACAGGATCGGCAGGGTGGTCCGGGCACTGACCACGTGCTGCACCTGCTGAAGTCCCTCTTGAAAGGCTTCCTTGAGAATGCGGAATTTCATGGCAAGTCGGATGTGGTCGGGCGCTCAGGCGAACAGGGAAATCAGAATCAAACCGGACCGGCGGCGCGGCCGGTTGGCTGGCTAGACCTTGAATGGGAAGGGGGAAGCTGTCGAACAAAAAGGTTAAGGGTCAAGCAAAATCCACAAACCATGAGGATCGCCTGACGGAGAGGCGCGGACGGGTCGGCGGGCGGTTGCCAGGGCGGGACTGACAAGCCTGTCGCCGGCTACCGGGGCGGCCATGGTTCCAGCGGCGGCGGCGGATCGGGACGGGTCTGTGACGCGGTGACCGAGGCGCCGCCGGCGCTGGCGACGGCCGCGGCGAGCCGCTGTTCAAGCCTGGCGTAGCGCACCTTGCCGAGCGGCGAGCGCGGCAGGGAGTCGATCCGCCACAGGGCCCGCGGTCGTTCGAAGGGCGCCAGTTGCGCATCCGCCTGCTCGAGCCACCGCCGGATCTGGTCGGTCGCAAGCCCGGCGGGCAGCACCAGCACCGGCACGTCCCCGGCGCGGGCGTCGGCGCACCGGATCACGGCGAGCCAATCCACGGTCACTGCCGGCCGGATGGCTGCGGGAGGGCCGGGGTCGCGCGCCAGCGCCTGCAGCCGGGCTTCGACGGCATCGAGATCGACCAGTTCCCCCATTACCTTGATGGTGCGGTCGATGCGGCCGCGCCATTGCAACCGGGGCTGGTCGTCGCTGGCCCGGCGCGTGGCCGGACGCAGGCGCACAAGGTCGCGGCAGCGCCACCAGCCATCGCGGCGGGGATCGACCCATTGCCAGCTGTCGGGCGCATGGAGATCGGGTTGCACATAACCGCTGAACAGGGCGGGTCCGCGCAGTTCCAGGGCGGCGGCCGGTTCGCCGCAGCGGGTGGCATTGGCGGGCCCGGGCCCGGGGTCGTGGATCGGCCCGGCGAGGCGCAGTTGCCAACCGGCCAGCACCGGCAGCCAGGGACCTGGCAGGCGGTCGGGATCGGTGGGCGCGGGCGCGGCCGGTGAGATCTCGGTGGCCACCTGGGAGGCGGTCTCGGTCATGCCGAAAGTGCGCAGCAGCGGCCAGCCGAGTTGGCGCGCGCGCCGGTGCAGGTCCGGGTCGAGCCGGCCGCCGCCGACCAGCACGGCGCGCAGATTGGCCGGCGCGCACAGGTCGGCCCGGACCAGGTCGCTGACCTGGGTGGGCACCAGCGCGCTGAGGGTGGCGCCGGTGTCGGCGGCGGTGCGGGCGTAGCGTGCGGGGTCCCAGTTGGTTGCAAACACCGGGATGGCGGCCAGAGCGGCGCGCTGGAGGATGCCGAAGCCGCCGACGTGGAAGGTGGGCAGGGCCAGCAGCCAGCTGTCGTCCGGGGTGGTGCCGAGGTGTTGGTTGACGGCCAGGGCCGAGGCCCGCACCGCGGCTGCTGACAAGGCCACCCAGGGGGCGCCCGCTCCGGCCGAGGTGGTGCCGGAGGTCTGGAACAGGTGGTGCCCGCGCAACTGCGGCTGATCGGCCAGCCAGGCGCGGAGGCCGGCGGAGGGGTGCCGGTCGTCGGGCAGGCGCGGATTGAAATGCAGCCGCGGCGCGGCGTCGGGCGCCAGCGTCACCGTGATCAGGTCAGGCGGTTCCATGGCAGGGAATCGAGCAGGTCGTCAAACCCGAGCCCGGTGCCGCCGGCCGGGGGCACAAGCACCGGGCCGCGGCGACTCATGCGTTCGAGAAACGGGTCCGGCGCGTAGCACTCGTGGGTCAGCAGGCCGCAGCCGGCCAGTTGGTGGTCGGGCGAGCGGGCGAACACGCGGGTCATCCAGGCGTCGTAGAGCTGGCCGAGCGGATGCTGCATGGAGCTGGTCAGGATCATCGGCAGGTGCTTGGCGGCCAGCCAGCCGGCGGCGTTCAGGGTGGAGGGCTTGACGATGGCGACCTGATAACCGCTGCTGCCGCGCTCGAGGTCGCGGTCGAGCGCCAGCCGCAGGCCGGTGTCGGTGCCCAGTTGCGACCATTGTTCGGGGTGATAGGGCAGGGGATCCTCGACGAACTCGATCGACTGTCTGAGGCCGGGGCTCATGCGACCGGCCAACTGGCGCAGGTCTTCGGCCTCCAGGGTGGTATTGAAGTCCAGCCGCAGCCTGAGGCGGCCATGGCCGGCGGCTTGAATGCGCTCGAGCAGGGCCAGCAACTCCGGCAGCGGTGTGCCGGCCTTGATTTTGAGCGCCTCAAATCCGTCGTCGAGCAGCGCGTCGACGCGCTTGTCGACCTGATCGGGCGGCTCGTGCTCGGCCTGGGTCCAGAGCGCGTGGCTGGCGGGCATGTCGAAGTGGTCGAACAGCCACGCGCCCTGCTCGCGTGCGGCGGCGTCGATGGTGGCGCAGGTCAGGGCGGCCTGGCCGAGGCGCAGGGGTTGGCCTTGCTTCAGCGCCACCAGTTCGTCCTCCAGGGCGGCGTCGCCCAGTTCCGGCCACGGGTGGATGCAGCCGTGGCCGCGGCCGACGCGGATCAGCACGCCCTCGTGCAACCGGCGGTCGGAGGCGCGGTTGAGCGCGCCGCTGCTGGCGAGCTGGTAGCGCCACCACCAGATCGGTTGCTCGGTGGCGGTTACGTGGTCCATGTCAAACCGATACCCCAAAGCAGGGCGAAGCCCAACAAGTGCAGTGCCGACAGGCCGAGGAAGCGGTTGTAGATGGTGCCCGGGGGATGGCGCAGGACGCCGCGCCAGAGGCCGAGGCTGAGCGGCAGGATCAACAGCGGCAGCAGGGCGGCGGCGGGGTGGCCGGCGGTGATCCACCACAGGCCGGTCAGCGCCGGCGCCAGCAGCAGGGCGCCGATCAGCGCGCGGCCGAATGCGGGTCCGTGGCGCGCCGCCAGGGTGCGCTTGCCGCTGGCGCGGTCTTCGTCGATGTCGCGCAGGTTGTTGATGGCGATCAGCACCGCGGACAGGAAACCCAGCTGCAAGCCGGCGACCGGACCCTCGACCGACCAATGACCGGACATGACGAACTGGCTGCCGGCGACCGCGACCAGGCCGAAGAACAGGATCACGAACAGTTCGCCGAGACCGCGGTAAGCCAGCGGCCAGGGCCCGCCGGTGTAGCCGTAGGAGAACCACAGCGACGGCAGGCCGATGGCCACGATGGGCCAGCCGCGCCACCACAGCAGGGGCAGTGCCAGCAGCGTGGCCACCACGAGCATCAGAACGCCGGCGGTGAGCATGGCGCGGGAGCTGACCAGGCCGCCGGCGGTAAGCCGGGCGGGGCCGAGCCGGCGCTCGGTGTCGGCGCCCTTGCCGGCGTCGATGGCGTCGTTGAAGAAGTTGGTGGCCATCTGGATGGCCAGGCAGGAGCCGAGCGTCAGCGCCAGCAGCAGCGGGCTGAACACTTGGTCGAGGCGCCACGCCAGCCAGGTTCCGGTGAGCACCGGCACGGCTCCGGCGACGAGGGTCCTGGGGCGGCTGGCCTGCCACCAAAGCTGCCAGCCGGGCGCGGGCGGCGCTGGTCCGGCGGCCGGCTTGGTCGGGTGGCTGGAGGACATGGTCAACGGTGCGGCGGCGGGGGAATGAATGCCATGTCAGGGCACGCGGGGGAACTGGCTGAAATCCGGCTGGCGTTTCTCGATGAAAGCCTGCTTGCCCTCCTGGGCCTCGGCCGACATGTAGTAGAGCAGGGTGGCATTGCCGGCGAGGTCCAGCAGGCCCATCTGGCCGTCGCAATCGGCGTTGAGCGCCGCCTTGAGGCAGCGCAGGGCCAGGGGGGAGTGCTGCAGGATCTCGCGCGCCCAGCGCATGGTTTCCGGCTCCAGTTCATCCAGCGGCACGACGTGGTTGACCAGCCCCATCTCCAGCGCCTGGGCGGCGTCATACTGGCGGCACAGATACCAGATCTCACGCGCCTTCTTCTGGCCGACGATCCGGGCGAGGTAACTGGAACCGAGACCGCCGTCGAACGATCCCACCTTGGGGCCGGTCTGGCCGAAGCGGGCGTTGTCGGCGGCGATGGTCAGGTCGCAGACCACGTGCAGCACGTGGCCGCCGCCGATGGCATAGCCGGCGACCATGGCGATGACCGGCTTCGGCAGGCTGCGGATCTTGCGCTGGACGTCGAGGATGTTGAGCCGTGGAACACCGTCGTCGCCGACGTAGCCGGCCTCGCCGCGGACCTTCTGGTCGCCGCCGGAGCAGAACGCCAGCGGCCCTTCGCCGGTGAGGATGATGACGCCGACCTCGGGGTCCTCGTGCACCAGTTCCAGTGCTTGCAGCATTTCCTTGACCGTGAGGGGACGGAACGCGTTGCGCACCTGCGGCCGGTTGATGGTTAGTTTGGCGACCCCGTCGCTGGTTTTTTCGAGACGGATATCGGAGAACTCGCGGATGGTTTGCCAATTTTCACTCATGACTGAAATAATCGAAACTAGGGCAACCTGCGCGCGCTGAGTCGCTTGTCAAGGCCGGAGTGGAAACCGGTCTTGACGACGGGGTTGGTAAAACGTAGTTTGCCGCATGATCAAGACCATCACCCGCGTCGGCAACTCCCACGGCATCATCTTCGATTCCGCCCTGCTCCAGCTCGCCCGGCTCAAGCCCGGGGACCAGGTCAACCTCGAGGTGCACGAGGGCGGCACCATTACCATCACGCCGGTCCGCCCGGAGCCCACCCCGGAGGAGATGAAGGCGGTGATTCAGGAGACCATGAAGGAATACGCTCGCACCATGGAGCGTTTGGCATGAACCAGGGACCGGACCAGTGCATCCACCTGGCGGTGGATCAGGTGTTGCAAATCCACGCGGCCGCCATTCACGAGTTCGGCGGATCGCATGGCCTGCGTGACAGGCCATTGCTGGAGTCCGCCGTGGCGGCCCCGCAGGCGACGTTTGGCGGCGTATCGCCCTTCACCGACCTCGTCGATGTGGCCGGAGCGTATCTGTATTATCTATGTTCGAACCATCCGTTTGTCGATGGGAACAAGCGGGTCGCGCTGGGTGCCTGCCTGGTGTTCCTGAAGATCAATGGCCTCAAGCCCAACCCCGACGGCGAGGATTGGGAAACCCTCACGCTCGCCGTGGCGGCCGGCGTGTTGTCGCGCGAGGAGGTCACCGTGCGGCTGCGGGCTCTGGTCGCGGTGTGAGCCCCGGAGCGCGGTGGCGGCGCGGGCACGACCGGGCGGCGGCGGTGATTGCCAGCCGGCGGATGGCGGGACCTGGGCCATCCGGAGTGGGTTCCGGACCTAAACCTCGATGGCCCAGGCCAGCAGCTTGCGGGTGTCCTCCCACACCGCGCCGGAGGTGCTGTTGAGCACCACCACGATGCAGCGGCGGCCCTCGTGCTCGCCCGAGGCCACCAGGCAGAAGCCGGACGCGCGGGTGAAGCCGGTCTTCATGCCGTCGCACCAGTCGTGGCCGCGCAGCACCCGGTTGGTGTTGGTCAGGGCGACCTCGCGGCCATCGGGTCGCTCCAAGGTGAAGTGGTGCAGCTTGATCATCTCGCGCAGCTCCGGTTCGCGATCGACGTGCAGCGCCAGCCGCGCCAGATCGCGCGCGGTGGAGTATTGCGAATCATTCGGCAGCCCGTGCGGGTTGGCAAAGTGGGAATCGGTCATGCCCAGCTCGACGGCGCGTCGGTTCATGGCCTCGCAAAACGCGGCGACCGATCCCGAGTGGTCGCGCGCCAGGGCCTCGGCGACGTCGTTGTAGCTGCGCACCAGCAGCGAGGTGACCAGATTGCGGCGGCTGAAGCGCTCGCCGACTTCAAGTCCGAGGCGGGTGGGGGCGGCGCGGGTGTCCTCGGCGACGATGTCGAAC
>SKLO01000478.1 GCA_007123195.1 Verrucomicrobiales bacterium
GCCTGTCACTCCATCGAGTCGAGCTGGTCCTTCACCAGTTTGTAGCCGCTGTGGTCGGCGGGGTCGTGCAGTTCAGCAAACTCGCGGCGCAGCCGCCGGCGGGCCTCGTGGTGGAGCACGACAAGCAACTGCTGCAGACGCCGGCGCTCTCCGGGCAGGCACGACAGCGCCCACTGGCGTCCGAGCCGGGCGCTGGCGGTGGCCAGCACGAACAGTTCGGCGCCGATGTTGACCAGCCGGCCGAGCAGCAGTTGCCGGCGCTCGAGCCCGGGCCCGTGGCGCAACATGGCGTGGAACACGGCGCGGGCAAGGCGCCGGCTCTGGCGGTCGATCCAGCGCAGGTTGCGCGCGGCCTGGCGGGGGTAATCCGCCGGCACCGGCACCCGCTGCGGCAGCCAGCGACCCGGATACCAGGCGCTGTAGAACGCGGCCGTGCGCATCAGCGCACGCAGGCGCGCGCCCCGGCCGAGCCGGCGGTCGAACACCGCCGCGCCAAGCTGCAGGTGCGGGTCGAGCACCTCGCGCGCGATGAACAGGTGCATGATTTCGGTGGAGCCCTCGAAGATGGTGTTGATGCGCGAGTCGCGCAGGAACCTCTCGATCGCCGGCGCCGGTTCGCCGCGCGCGCGCAGCGAGCCGGCGGTTTCGTAGCCCCGCCCGCCGCGAACCTGCATGGTGTCGTTGACGATCTGCCAGGCGCGCTCGGTGCCCCACAGCTTGGCCAGCGCGGCCTCGATCCGGATGTCGGCCCTGTGGTCCGGTTCGTGGTCGACTCTTGCACACACATAATGCACCATCGCCTCGATGGCATGGGCGCCGGCCTGCATCGACGCCAGCTTGGCGGCGATGGCGGCGTGGCGCGCGATCGGCCGGCCCCACTGCTCGCGATCCGCCGCCCATGCCAGCGCCTCGCGCGCGCAGTGGTGCGCCAGTCCGGCACAGGCGGCCGGCAGGGTCAGGCGGCCGGTATTGAGCGTGCTCAGCGCCACCTTGAGCCCCTTGCCGAACCCGCCCACCAGGTTGTCCGCCGGCACGCGCACGTTGTCGAAGGTGACCACGCCATTGTAGAGCGCGCGCAGGCCCATGAAGTGGCAGCGCGGTCCCAGCGTCACGCCGGGCCAGTTGGTTTCGACAATGAACGCGCTGATCGCCCGCGGATGTTGTTCGGTGGGGGTGCGGGCCATCACCACCAGCAAGCCGGCCTTCATGCCGTTGGTGCACCACAGCTTGCGGCCGTTGAGGAGGTAGTCGCCGGTGGCCGGGTCGGGCGTGGCGGTGGTGCTCATGCGCGCCGGGTCGGAGCCGGCTTCGGTTTCGGTCAGGGCGAACGCGCTGATCTCGCCGCGCGCGCAGCGCGGCAGGTAACGGCGTTTCTGCTCGGGGGTGCCGAACATCAGCAACGGCTGCGGCACGCCGATCGACTGGTGCGCCGACAGCAGGGCGGTGAGGTTGCCGCAGTGGCGGCCGAGCCGCATGGCCGCGCGCGCGTAGTTGGTCTGCGACAAGCCGAGCCCGCCATGGCTCACGGGGATCTTGATGCCGAACGCGCCGAGGTGCGCCAGCTCGCGGATCACCTGGTCGGGAATCTCGCCGGAGCGGTCGATCTCGTCGGGATCGGTGTGGTGCCGCAGCACCGCGTCGAGCCGCGCCAGGAACGCGTCGCCCTGGTCGCGGTCCTCGATCGATTGTTCGGGAAACGGCAGCAGCGAGTTCCAGTCGGGCCGGCCCCAGAACAGGCTGGCGGCAAATCCCAGCCGCGGCCCGGATGGATCGCGCGAGCCCTCGGTCAGTTCCATCGCCGCGCGCTGCCCCTCGGACATGCGCGAGGTGTCGATCGGTCCGGCTGCTTCCCCCGTGGCCGGGCGCCCGGCTTCGGGGGCGGGGTTGGTGTCGGTGGGGGCGGTTGATTTCATCGGTTGCAACGGATCAATGGTTTCAAAAGGAGTGGTGTCAGTCAGTCGCGCAGGCCGGCGTGCGCCAGCGGGCCGCCGCGGAACGGCGGATAGCCGGTGCCGGCGACCATGGCGAAGTCGATGGCGTCGGCGCCGGAGGCGATGTGCTCGCGCAGGCAGCGCGCGGCCTCGTCGTCGAGCAGCGCTGCCAGGTAGCTGGCGATGGCGTCGGCGGCCACCGGCACCCGGTCGCTGCGGCCTCCGGCCATGGCGACCGCGGCGGGGTTGGGCCGTGGCTCGCGGGCATCCCGGCCCTGCATCATCGCGGCCAGCCGGGGCAGCGCACCGGCCCCGGATTGGTGAAGGTAAAACCCGCGTCCGTTCTTGCGCCCGAGCAGGCCGGCATCGACCATTTCGTTCAGCAACAGGGGGGCTGGAGGGAAGTGCTCGAACGCCGGTGCCAGGGTTTGGCCGACGTGCAGGGCCACGTCGAGCCCGACTTCGTCGAGCAAGCGCAGCGGACCCATCGGCATGCCGAAGTCGAGCATGGCACCATCGATCACCGGCGCCTCGTGGCCTTGGTCGAACAACCGCACGGCCTCCATCAGGTAGGGCATCAGCACGCGGTTGACCAGAAACCCGGGCCGGTCCCTGGCGATCACCGGCAGCTTGCCGACCGACTGCACCAGCGCGACCGCACTGGCGACCGCATCGGGCGAGCTGGCGTCGCCCGGGATCACCTCGACCAGCGGCATGCGGTGGACCGGATTGAAGAAATGCAGGCCGACAAAACGCGACCGGTCCGGCGCGGCTTCGGCCAGTTGTGATATGGGCAGGGCCGAGGTGTTGCTGCACCAGAGGGTGCCGGGCGCGGCGCGCGCGGCGAGCGAGCGGTAGAGCTTGTGCTTGACCTCGAGATCCTCCGGCGCGGCCTCGATGATCGCCTGCCAGCGGTGCAGCGGCACCGGTTGGCTGGCGGCCACGATGCGGTCGAACGCGCGGTCGGCCTCGGTGGCGTTGAGATGACGGCGGCGCACGGCGTCGTCGAAACGCTTGCGGATGCCGTGCAAGGCCCGCGCCAGCGGTTCATCGGCGACATCCTGCAACAGCACCTGGAGCCCGCGCGCGGCCAGCCAGTAGGCGATGCCGGCGCCCATGACACCGGCGCCGATGACGGCCACGCGTTCGATGGGAGCGGGCGTGCCCCCGGCCACCGTCAGGCGCTTGGCTTGTTCGCGCTGGAAGAACAGCCCGACCAAATGGCGGGTGGCGGGTTGATCGATCAGGCCGACAAAGGCGAGGCGTTCCCGTTCCAGAGCGCGCTCGACCGGGGCGGTGACGGTCGTGGTCATGACCTCCAGAGCGCGTTCCTGGGCCGGGTAGTGGCCGCGGGTGCGGCGGCGGAGTCGCCTGAGCGCCAGCCGGTGATACAGGTGGCGCAGGCCGGGCAGGTTCAGGCACGACTGCCCGAGCGGCAGGTGCCTTGTCTTGGGAGGGGTGGTGACCAGCCGGCGGGCCTCGCTGAGCAGGTGTTCGCGCGCCACGACCTGATCGACCAGGCCCTTGCGCAGCGCCGCCGGGGCCGGCAGCAGGCGTCCCTGCAGCACCAGCGGCACCGCGCGGCCGAGCCCGGTCAACCGGGTCAGGCGGGTGCAGCCGCCCCAGCCCGGGATCAATCCCAGCTGGGTTTCCGGCAAACCAATCCGGGTCGATCGATGGTCGCTGGCGATGCGGTGGCGGCAGGCCAGCGCCAGCTCGAACCCGCCGCCGGCGCAGGCGCCATGGATCGCGGCCACGGTGGGGAAGGGCAGGCGCGCGAGCAGGTTGAACACGCGCTGGCCGAGCTGGATCAACCCGTCGACCTCAGCGGCATCGGCGTCGCGCAGCTTCCGCAGGTCGGCACCGGCGATGAAGATCGACTCCTTGGCGCTTGTCAGGATCAGGCCGCGGGTGCCGGGCTCGGCGGCGAGGTCGGTCAGCTGTTGCTCCAGTTCCAGCAGGTTGTCGCGGTGCAGCAGGTTGGCGCGGCTGCCGGGGCAGTCGAACACCAGCGTGGCGATGCCGTCGCCGTCGGTGTCATGATGGAAACACGACGGGATCCCGGCCGGCGCGGTGTCGGCGGCGGCCGCCATGGCGGCTTTGTCAGGGGCTGGGGTGTCGGCAACGGCGAGCGGCTTCATGATTTCGGCTTGGGCGAATGAATGGGTTCGTCAGGGTGTGGCGTTCCGGCGGCGGGGTTCTCGAGCCACAGGGCGACGCCCTGGCCGCCGCCGACGCAGACGGACACCAGCGCATGTCGGCCGCCGGTGGCGCGCAGCTGGCGGGCGGCGCTGATGATCAGCCGGGCACCGGTGGCGCCGACCGGGTGGCCGAAGGCGATGGCGCCGCCGCGGCGGTTGAGCCGCGCCGGGTCGAGCTGGCCGAGCGGCTCGTCGAGCCCGGCCATGCGCGCGGCGGTGGGATCACTCATGGCCTTGCAAACCGCCAACACCTGGGCGGCGAAGGCCTCGTTGATCTCGATCACGTCGGCGTCGTCGAGCCCGAGCCCGGTGCGGTGGCAGGCCTCGGCGATCGCCCGCACCGGTCCGAGGCCCATGCGTTCGGGGTCGCAGCCGGTGACTGCGTAATCGATCACGCGCGCCAGCAGCGGCCAGCCGTGGCGGCGGGCGGCGTGCTCCCCGGCCACCAGCAGGGCCGCGGCGCCGTCGGTGATCTGTGAGGAATTGCCGGGCGTGACGGTGCCGCCGCCGCGGCGGTCGAAGGCGGGCTTGAGCCGGGCCAGGCTGTCGAGGTTGGTGTCGGGCCGGATGCCGTTGTCGGCGGTAACCGGATCGCCGGGCGCGCTGCCGTTGACGGGAAACACGGCCGCGATCTCGCCGGCGTGGGTTTCGCGGTGGCGGTCGGCGCGCCGGTGCGATTCCAGCGCGAAGCCATCCTGATCGGCGCGCGTGATGGAGAACTCGCGCGCCAGCAGTTCGGCGGTTTCCCCCATGTTGAGACCGCTGAAGGGATCGGTCAGGCCGAGCTTGAGGCCGATCACGGGCGCCAGGTGGCGCGGGCGGAACGAGGCCAGCGCGGCCAGTTTTGCCCACGGCGTGTGCGCGGCGGCCAGGGCCTCGAAGCGGACCCGGCCGAGCGCGGAAACATACAACGGCACCTGTGACATCGACTCCATGCCCCCGATCAGGAACACCTCGCCATGGCCGGCCGCCAGCCGCTGGTGGGCGGTGAACAGGGCCTCGAGGCCGGAGGCGCAGTTGCGCTGGACCGTGGCGGCGGGCACGCTCGCCGGCAGGCCGCTGCGCAAGGCCGCCACCCGGGCCGGGTTGGCGCTGTCGACCGGCTGGCTGACGCAACCAAAAACGACCTCGTCGATTGATGCCGGTTCAACGCCATGGCGAAGCAGCAGGGCGGTGGCGCAGACGCGCGCCAGATCGACCGCCGACAGCGTGGCGAGGTCGGTGTTGAACCGGCAGAACGGCGTGCGCAGACCGTCGACGATCACCAGCGCGGGGGCGTTGGCGTTGGGCCGGGCGCCGTGGGGCGCGTGGCCGGCGGGGCCGGTGTCGGGCGGCGGATTCATGACGACATGCCGAGGGTTTCGGGTTGCGGCGTGGTGCGACCGTCGGCGGTCTTGTCGGCGGTTTTGTCAGGCAGACCGGGACCGTGCCCGGGGCGGTGGTCGACGATCTTCTCCTCCTTGAGCAGCCGGCCGACGCCGAGGCGGTCGCGCATTTCCTCCAGGGTATGGAAGGCGATGCCGTTGGCGGACAACTCGGTGGCCTGGCGCATGCGGCTGTTGATGACGTCGCGCAGGTGGTCGCCGCCGTTGCCGGCCTCGCCGCAGGCGTGGATGATGATCTGGTCGCGCTCCATCGGGTCGTCGTCGACCTTGCGCAGCTCCAGCTGCCAGGCGGCCAGTCCCGGCACCTCGTCGAGCACGTGTTCGAGCTGGTTGAGGTCCACCAGCGTGCCCTTGACCTTGTCGAGTTGCAGGCGGTGGATGTCGGACACGCGCGAGATGCGCCCCAACAGGCGCGGTCCCGTGCGCCCGCACCAGGGGCAGGGTTGCCAGGTCAGGCCGCCCTCGATCAGGTCGCCGGTGCGGTAGCGCAGCACCGTCGAACCGCGGGCGTCGAGCTGGGTGTAGACGATCTCACCAGGCTGATGCTCGTCGACGAGGCGGCCGGTTTCGGGATCGATCACCTCGACGATGCCCAGGTCGGGCGACAAGTGGTAGCCGCTGGACGGCGAGCCCGGCTCGGGCGGACGGCACTCGAGCCACGCCATCTTGGCCTCGGTGAAGCCGTAGGTGGAGAGCACGAACACCCGTTCGGCGCCCAGTCCGGCGGCCAGTTCCCGCAGTTTCCGCCGCAGGCCCTGGGGTGCCTTTTCGCCCCCGAGCACCAGCATCTTGAGCCGCGGCAGTTGCAGGCCCTGATCGATGGCCTCGCGCATCATGTGGTAGAGGAAGGTGGGCATGCCGATGATCACCTCGGGCTGGACCTTGTTGATCAGGCGCAGATTGCCCTCGGTGCCCATGACCTTGCCGCCGCCGCTCGACAGGCAGAAGGTGGTGAAACCGATCGAGGCGTAGTGGGCCTGCCAGAACGCCAGGTGGGGGGCGTAGGGGAAGGCGTTGAAGTGGCGGTATTCGGGTTTCGACCGGCCCAGCTGCATGACGCGGCGGCCGGCCAGCGTCAGCAGGTCGAGGTCGTGTTTGGTGTAGAGGAACGGCACCGGGTCCGAGGACCGGCCGGTGGTGCTGGTCATCATCACCGGCCGGAACTCGTGCGCCAGTCGATCGGCGGCGTGGCGGCGTCCGCGCAGCAGGGCGGTGAGCACGGTCGACGGGCGCCGCTTGAGGGCGGCCGGGTCGGGTTGAATCACGAACTTCCGGGGCGCTTCGGCGTCGGCGGTGAGGTCGCGCTTGCGGGTGAACGGGATTTGCTCCAGGTCTTCCGGGCCGGCGATCAGGTCGGGGTGCAGGCCGTGGTCGGTGGCCAGGTCGCGGTAGTGCGGGCAGAACGGCACCACTACCTCGCGCAGGTAGCGGCGCAGGCGGGCCAGCTGCCAGTCGCGGAGTTCGTCGGCGGAGGCGGAGTCCCAGCGGGGATGGCTTGTGATGGTGTTCATGACAGGATCGGTGGTTCAGTGAGGATGACGGCGGCCGTGGCGGCGCCGTTGCCGCC
>SKLO01000594.1 GCA_007123195.1 Verrucomicrobiales bacterium
CCACTCAGGGCGTGATCGCAATCTTCAGCACGCCGTCGCGCTGGTTGGCGAACAGCTCGTAGGCCTCCTCGATCTGATCCAACGGAAACCGGTGGGTGACCAGCGGCCGGACCGAGGCCCGAGGCTTTGACAGGTGCCACCGCGCGTGCAGCCTCAACAAGCCGACGGGTCAACCCAGCTCAGCCTGCGGCCCCTCCGTCTTCGGCTGGGTTTCGCATTCCTGGATCTTGTCGACCAGCCAGCGCAGGCGGCGCGCACGATTTCGGGAGGCAATGCCCCACATGGTCTTGAGCACTGCAATCTCTCGACCGGTACGGTCGCGACGCAGCGCGGGCACACAACAAAAATGGTTGATGGCGGTACGATCAATCAGAAAGGGAGCATGCGGCTTGGACTCCAGCACTTTCCAATCGATGCGGCCCGGCCCGGGCTCCTGCTCGGTCCGATCAATGCGGCCCAAGCCTACGCGCGCGAGGGCCGTGACCTTGGCGCCGCCAGCGCGGCCATGGCGGATACGGTGCAGGCGCAGGAAATGGTAGAGGCTGCGGCGCACGATCAGGTTGGCATCGAACGCGTCTCCGTCCGGCATCAAGCGGTGGCCTGAACCCTCGCCCGCGTTCCTGAGAATCCGGGGAAGCGCCGAAAATCGGGCACCCGTATCGGGCCCGGCCCATCCTTCGGCGATGCAGGCGTCCACCTCATGCTGCAACTCCTGGTAACGTCGTGCGTCGTCTTCAGCAAGGATGGTATCCGGCGCGGCATCAAACGTCACGTAACGGTCGCTCAGAACGTGCGCCGGTCCGGCTGAATGCGCACTCTGCTCCGCAGCCCCATGGGTCCCCACGCTCTCAGCCACCAGACGCGCGGCGTGATGGGCGAAGATCGCGCGTGCGGCGAACCACATGCCTTCGAAATGTTTGACGGTGCCAGCGTGGAGCATGCCGACTTGGCGTTTGAAAGCACTCACGGCCTGCGAACAGCAAACTTCCCCGCCGGCCCCTCCGCCCATTGGTCCATCGAAGATCCATCCGAAGTCCGGGAACGCATCACGCAGTTCGAGCACTCTGGCCCAGGCCCGATCCGCGAAAGTCGACACCGTCAGGAACGAGGGCACATCGGGGGGCTTCTGGAGTGGGCACAGCGACACCGCCCCGGCCCCCTTTCCCCAAGCCTCTCCCAGCACCGCTTCCAGCCACAGCACCGGCGCTATCGCGTGAAACGCCTGGGTGGCGAACCGCGCTGCGCGTTCCATCCTTGGCAGATCGCCGCCTGAACCTGGCGGCGTCGTAGCGGCATCGTTCGGCAAATCCGCCATTGCAGTGCTGTTGGAGAGTCCCTCGAAATGATCCCGCAGCAGCAGCCCTCGGTCCCCGTCGAACACAAACAGCAGCATCATCATGTGGACGAAAACCTCGCGGCAGGCGGTCGCCACATCGGTCCCGCCACCGTCGTGTCCGTCCCGCCAGGAATGGGTCATCAGATGGCCCAGATCCTGAGGCAGCGCCAAGCCGATCCCCGGGGAGGACGCCGCCAGTTCGTCAAAGATGAGATGGAAAGACTCATGGTAGAAATCCGCATAGACCAGCACGCTGCGCAGGTGGGGGAAGTCGGCATTGAATATGGCCAGCCGCGAAACTCCTGCCGGCGGCTCCTGCCCCCCGGCCTCATCGCCGGACGTCCGGTTAGCAATCCTGAACGCCCTGAGATCCCTGGCATTCATGCCGGAATCGTAGCCAAGCCTCAGCACCACGCCAAGAGTGGCACGGTCCATATCCCCGTAGCCCTCGGCCCGAGTTCCCTCGCCGAGCACGTCCTTGCGAAACACCGCCACCGCACACTTGAGGGCTGCGTCGGCGGCGAGGAACACCTGATGGTTTTGCGAGCGCAGGTCCAGCGACCAATCACGCACCGCATCTTCTGGATAAATGCGGCGCAAACGGAGTTCAAGGGCGTCGTCGATGGCACCAAGCAGCTCGTTGAGCTGATCCACCAGCGCCAGCGGCGGGCGCGGGGTGTAGTCAAGCGGATGGTCCCCGTCCAGCGCGGTGCGGGCCACGAAGCTGTCGTAGGCGACCAGCGCTGTGGCCAAGGTCTCGAACAGGTCCATGTAATCAACCACCACGTCAAAAATCAGGGGGTCGGACAGCACCTGACGGAAGCTCTGGCTGAGCAGAATCAGCGGGCGTGTGCTGGTGGCCGGGAATCCGGTCCGCCGGGTGACATCGCGGAGGCGCTGTTCGTCCAGGCAGATCAGGGGCGAGCGCCCTTCGAGCCGGGCCAGCAGGTCGTGCAGCACGCGCCGGTGCCGCTTTCCCACCGTTCCATGATAGAGGTCACCGACAGGTACCGGGATGGACACCAGCGTCTCCCAAGCAGTGAAGTCCCGGCGGGTCCCAATCGCACCCTGCTGGTCGATGGCCTCCAACAGTTGCGGCCACAGCCGCACCGCTTCGGCGGTCGGGATCAAGCCGCCGCCCGGCGCGCCCCCGTCTTCGCCGCACCCGGCGCCGCCTCGGTCCGTGTCCGCCTGCCAGTGCAAGAGCAGGTCACTGAGACCCAGCAGATGCATGCGCCAAGGCGGAGCGCCGGCCACACCAGTTTGATAGCGGGCGGCATCGATGCCATGCAGGATGCTCTCGGCATCGGCCTGATGCCCAGGCATGATTCCCACCAAAGTGTCCAACCCCAGCCCGCCCGATACCGCCGCGTCGTCCGCCCGCGTGGGTTCGCAGACCAGCAAATGAGGCGACGCGGCGGCGACACTGCGCGACCACCGGAACAGGTGGCAGTCCCCCAGGTGTTCGCTCACCTCGCCCACCACTGCCTGCCCGGTGCCCTGCAGTTGCAGAACCTGGCGGAGGCTCCGGCAATTGAAAATCACCTTCGCAGCCGCCGGCTCACAGTCCGCCAGTCGACCCAGCGTCAGCCGCTGCACCGCCGCAATCATCGCCATCATCACCGTGTAATTGGTGCCCGTGACCAGGATTCCAATCTCTTCCTCATCCTGAAGGTCCAGGAAGCAGACTCTCACCGCCTCAAGATCCGCAGCGCCATACAGACCCGAAGCCCCCTCCCCGGCTCCTCCTTGCCCGGTCCGCAGGCGCTGCTTGAGGTCGCGCCACACTGCCAGCACGGTTTCCGCCGCCAGCCGACACACCGCGGCGGTCGCTGTCAACGCCCGTCCCATGGTCAGCAGCGGGAACAGACGGAACCGGCTCAGGATCAACAGTGGCCGCTGCCGCTGGGCAGGCGACACCCAGTCCTCCCCGGCAGCGCCATTCCCTATCAGATCAAGGAAGTCCGCGAACACATGACGACCGCATCCGCTTTCGCCAGCCGGGATCCCGTAATGGACGCGCGCCTTGGCCGACGGCGTCGCCCGGTAGGTGTCCATGCGCGGACAGAACGCCGTGGTCACCTCCTCCACGGTGTCGCCGTAGCGGCCCACGACCACGTGGGCCGCGTCGATGTCGTCGACCGCCACCATCGCCAGGGTATCGGGATGTCCGAACGGAAGCCAGGTCGTCACAGAGAACAATCCCGTGTCAACCGGTGCCGTCCATTCAGGATCGGGTCCGCCGTCGCGGTGATCCCAACCCCGCAGCCACGCCTGGTGGTTGCATTCGAGTTCTCTGGCGAACGAGGCAGCAGCACCGTGCAGCCGCACGTGCGTGTGCCGGACCTTCTGCCACACGGCATCCTGGTAGGAACTACAGCCGTTCTCCGGGCCGGATTGACCGGCCTCCGGCTTGGTGCGTGACCATCCGGCGTCCAAGGCCGCCATGACGACCACGTGGGGGTGATAGACTAATGCCACTGGGCCGCTGACTGGGTTCAGGGAATCATGTCAAGGCGAAAGCGGAACCCGGCAGAACGGCGAGACCGCAGGCGCGGATTTCCCGGCTCAGGAGGGCGGAAGCGCGGGAGTCAGATCCGCCCCTTCTGGCCATCCGTCCGGTCCTCACCCATGGCGAGGAAACCGCCGGTGGGTCACCGCCTCAAACGCCTGCGGCGACGGTTCCAGCCGACCCATGGTCAGCGCACTGAGAAAGGGCATGGAGGGAATCCCGGCGGCACCATCCGGTAGCATGTGCTCCGCTTCCTGCAGCGCGCGCCTGAACGCCCCGCCGTGCTGGCTCGAAATCCCTTCCAGCATCTCCTCAATCTGGCAACAAGTTTGGGAAAAATCCACTGCGCGCGAGGGTTGCATGGCGTCGCGAAACAGGTGGAAGTCGCGATAGAGCGCCACTAGTGAGCCCAGTTCCCCCGCTTTTCTTTCTGCCTCTCTGCCCCCCCCCGCCCTGCACAGGGCCTCAAACTGAGTTATGATTTCGAACTGCAACCGCCGCAGGGGCGAGACCTCAACAGGTTGCTGGGAAGTAACCATCATCATGGGATTGCAATCTTGTGATCTTCGCGGTGATGCGTCGCACCAAGTTGGCGGCTGCCGGCGATGCCCTCGCTACCTCCGGCAGGGCAACAGCGTGGTGCGGGCACCGCCCATCTGCAACCGAAATCGGCCGGAATTGCCCGTGCCGATGCCATTGCCTCGGCCAGCATGGAATGAGCATGGCGGGTCATCCCCGGGTTGACAAGGTCAAATTTAGCATCAGGACCCTCCCTGCGGTGGGTGTGTCGAGTGCTGAGTGACACGGGGACCTGAGGGGCGAAATCCGAGGCTCATCGATCCAGGGTCGAACCGTTTATTATCAACAACTTACAGATCTGTTTTCGGGGCACGAGACGCCCCTCAGCAGTCCGCAACCGCTGCTTTGCCGAGAACCTTGTCGATCCAGTCGGGCATCCAATCCCACCCGGGATCCGTCACCATCTTGATGGTACCCGCTGGAAAATCTTTCGAATGCGCACGCAGCAGGGTCTCTCCCGCCTCACGCTCCTCCTCCGCCCGCAGCCAGTAAACACGCGTGTCAGCCGGGTTCGCGGCTAGGGCTCCCCCACGGCCGAGCAGCAGCGTCCTGAGTTCACGCCACATCATCAGCAGGTGGCGGTCGAACATGCCCTCGCCCACTCCGGCGAACACCGCCACCGATCCAGATCCGGCGAGCAGAGCGGCGAGCGGTTTCCACAAAAATGTCCAGATGACGCGTTCGTAATCCGCCGCATCGAACACCACGGAAGCGGGGTCGTGCGCCGCGCCGTGCACATGGTGGACAAACATATCCCGGTTGGCCAAGAGTCCTGTCTGATGCAAATCCCATAACAGCGGAATCTCGATCAGCGACTGCAGGTAATCGGGCACGACGTCGGCGGCACCTCCCGCTGCGGACGGTCCTTGGCCAACGTGGCCCGCGAATCGGAACAGCGGCGTCGTCGCGGGGTCGCGGCATCCGGCACCGGAGTCGTCGGACCCGGGATCGGGATTGATCAGCACCCGGGCCTGCAGGCGCCTGGCTACCAGCAGGTCGTAGTTGGTGGTCAGGATCAACGGGATCTCCAGTGGGGCGTCAGGATCCCTGGCAAGCCGTTCACCGATCGATTCGAACCACCTGCTCCAAGGGCGTTCCGGGTCGTAATCCCGCTCGATCTCCCGGTCGATTCCGCGGATGATCGGGTCCCACTCTTTGCCGGACCCGAAAAGCTTTCCCCGAATCATGTGGCCGAGCCCGAGCACCACCGGACTGGCATACCGCTCTGCAGGCGATGGCGCGGGGGAATTGGGATCGAGCGAACCGAGCACCCGCTCCACCGCCTCCCGTTCCGTCACCAGCCCGCCCGCATTGCCGTGCCCGTTGCCCTCCTCGTCGTGTTTCCCTCTACCGGAATCAGGTGGCGGCAACGGCAGGTGGGTGGCGAGGCGGCGAAGGAAGGGAATCCATGCACACAAAGCCTGGCCCCCGCTGCCGATTTTGGTCATCCCACTGCTCACCCCGGTTCCCAGAAGTAAAATCAGCTTGCGCGGATTGTCGCCGATGCGCTGGCGGATCTCGCCGATAGCCTGCTCTGCGCCCGTAGCTGCGGCACTGCCGCTCCCGTAGCCGGTGGTGCTGCAATCGGCTGCGGAAGGGGAGGTGGAACGGATGTCGGCGGCGTCGGCCATGGGGCGGCGAGGGAAATGGATTGGAATGAACGGCCGCGGAACCGAATTCGGCCGGGCCGCTTCAACGGAATCGCCGATTGAAGACCGGGCGGCCGGGGCAGTCAACCCGGCACCCCGCCAGCTAGCGGTCAGGCAGCACCCGGGCGCCCCGCAGCGGCGGCCACGCCCTGCGCCAGAAAGATGAGCGGGAGCCCGCGCTGGCGGGCTGCCCGAGGGCCGTCCCACCGCATCGGCATGCTTGGCAGCCTCAATCAACTGTCAACCAGATGGCGGCCGCACGGAAAACAGCAGCCAGATCACGGGCCGACATCTGGTCACAGCACTGGAAGCTCAGGGCGTGATCGCAATCTTAAGCACGCCGTCGCGCTGGTTGGCGAACAGCTCGTAGGCCTCCTCGATCTGGTCCAACGGAAACCGGTGGGTGACCAGCGGCCGCAGGTCGGTGCGGGCCGAGGCGAGCACGTTCATCAGCCGTCGCATGCGCTCCTTGCCGCCCGGGCACAGGGTGGTCACCACCTTGTGATCCCCCAGTCCGGCGGCAAACGCGTCGAGCGGCAGGGTCAGCTTGCCGGAATAAACCCCGAGACTCGACAGCACGCCCCCCGGTCGCAGCACCCGCAGGCAGCTTTCGAACGTCGACTGCGTGCCGAGCGCCTCAATGGCCACGTCCACCCCGCGCCCGCCCGTGGCCTCCATGATGGCCTCGACCGGATCGACTTCCGTGTAATTGATGACCACATCGGCTCCGAGGTTGCGCGACATGGCCAGTCGTTCGGGCAAGCCGTCGACCGTGAAGATCCGGGTGGCACCCTTGAGCTTGGCGCCGATCGTGGCGCACAAGCCGATCGGTCCCTGGGCGAACACCGCCACCGTGTCGCCGATGCGGATGTGACCGCTCTCGGCGCCGCCGAATCCGGTGCTCATGATGTCGGGACACATCAGCACCTGCTCGTCGGTGAGTTGGTCGGGAATCGGCGCCAGGTTGGCGGTGGCGTCGGGAATCAGCACATACTCCGCCTGGCAGC
>SKLO01000416.1 GCA_007123195.1 Verrucomicrobiales bacterium
GCGAAACCTACGCCGCCTTCAGCAGCCGCTTCCAGACCGAACTCGCCTCCTACTACAGCCTGCTGCCGCGAATCGCCGACGGCGGCTCGCGCGGCGGCACCGTCTGGACCGGCTACGGACCTCATGTTCAGAGGCTTGCCCAACCCGCCGACCGCCTGTTCGCCAGTTCCTCCGAGTTGTTGTTCGCACCGGCCCGCACCCCCGCCGACAGCAGGTTGACCGCCGAAGGGATCGAGCGCAGCCAGTTCTTCACCACCGCCCACAGCCGCGCGCCCGAGGTCACGATGCACAACAAGCCGCGCTTCTCCATCTGGCCGGTGATGCTCGACGAGCGCTTCCGCAACGTGCTTGACGGCTTGTTGGTCCGTAGCGCCACCGTCGGCGGCCGACCCTACTTCTGGCAGCGCTACTCCCATTGGACCTCCTATGCCAATCCCGGCAGCGCCCAGATCCTCAATCAGGAGTGGGACCAGATCGCGCGGAACCGCGAACTCTACCACATGCTTCTGCGCCAGATGCGCGCGCCCACCCCGGGCCTCTCCAGCCGCTCCTTTGCCGACAAATACGGCCCCGACCACGCCCAAATCCTCACGTCCATCATCGATTACGTGCGCGCCTCGGTCTCCACCGTGCCCAGCGGCCTGCCGCCCCTGTATTGGTATTCGGCCGCCCGTGGCTCATGGCCCGGAGTCAATGCCGCCGCTCCCGGCGAGGGCAGCGTGGTGCCGCTGCAGATCACCGTCGACGGCATCGTCACCCGCGGCTACGGCCGCTTCATCACCGTCACCGAGGGCGCCCTGGTGGTCCACGCCGCGCGCGATCCGGCCAACCCCGGTGCCCTGCCGGCCGAGGGCCCCGCCCGCCATGTGCGCGCCGTGTTCATGCTCGAACCGTTCAGCCCGTCGATCGGTCACCCCAGCTGGGGACCCAACGTGCGCTACCTCGTCAGCGGGCTCGACCAGTTCCAGATCAACGGCGAGTCGCTTCGCTTCCGCCCCTTCATCAGCGCGCTGGGCGAGGTGCCGATCGGTTACTACGACGGCCTTGCCCACAACAACGTCGCCTTCATCGGCTTCTACCAGCTGTTCCGCCGCTATACCAGCGGCCCCAACAGCTCGGCCAACGGCCCGCGCACCCTCGGCCACGACGAACGCCACCATTACCCCCTGTTCGGCGAGGCCACCATCACCCTGCCCGAGGGCGTCGATACCATGGAATTCACCGGTGGCGACCTCACCATCGAAATCCGCTCGGGCCACGACGCCGTGCCCGGCACCCTGCTGCAAACCATCCGCATGAACTTCCCGCACGCCACCTGGCCCGTGCCCCGGGTCGGCGGCGGCACCGACCCTTTCGCCACCGACGGCACCCTGCCGCAGTTCACCGATTTCAACCAGCGCATGCAGGGCGCCGGCAACATGAACGCCTACAAGATGCGCATCCTCCAGCGCGGCGACGTGGTCAAGGCGGTCGAGGCCCGCGCCGACCTCCCGCTCGGGGGCGACCTGCGTCTCCTGTGCGCCATGACCGAGGTGCCGGCCGACATGTTCACGCCTCACCCGAATTATTTCTCCTCGGATTACAACACCGGCCGCTTTGCCCACAGCCTGCGCAACGACCGCCACACTTACCAGGGCCAGATCGGCTGGCGCAACACCAACACCGGCACCGAGGGTCCGCCCATGCCCCAGTCCTACCTCATCGGCAGTTGGTGGCACGGCTGGGACTGGATGCCCAGCACCTGGTCCACCGGCGGAGCCATCCTCCCCGGCCGGGTCCACTTCCGCGACCACACCCCCGCCGTGGCCCGCGGCCTCAACGGCGCCTTCCGTGCCGACGGCCGGCTCGGCGACTGGGAAACCGGCACCGGCATCACCCCCGATGGCAGCTACATCCGCAAGCCCACCGAGGCCAGCGTCGTCCGCGGCAAGGGTGACGCCGGATACTACGTCCATCTCCAGGGCAGCGAGGGCGGCGACTGGGGTGGCGGCATGGACGGCCATGCCAATTTTCACCCCAACCGGCAGATGGTGTCCCCGGTGCAATTCGGCGCAATTCCCAGCGGCGTGTTCGCCCGGCGGCCGTTCGAAACCCTGCTGTTCGCGCCCAATCCCGCCGGCCGCACCACCCCGTCGCTGCAGCCACCCGCCGAGTCCGACCACCGCGGCTTCGCCTGGCCGCGCGACCACCTGTTGCTCGACTTGTTCTGGATGCCCGTCATCCAGCCCTGGGCCGTCAGCGAGCCCCTGTCCACCGCCGGCAAGATCAACCTCAATTACGAAATCATGCCGCACCGCTACATCAAGCGCCGCACCGCCATTCACGCGCTGATGGACAAGGTCCGCGTCACCGCCATCCCGAGCGCCGCCCTGCAGGGCTTCCAGGGCTCGCACTCCTACAAGCAGTCGGCGCCCTGCAACGGCGAATTCCGCTACGACATCAACCTTGATCCCGTCAACGGCACCCTGCGCGGCTTCGAGCACCGCTTTGACAACGGCCACATCTTCGCCTCCGCCACCGAACTGTGCGAAATCCACCTCGTGCCCCGCCGCCGCACCCTGCCGGCTGAGAACTATTCGACCTGGTATCCCGTGCCCGATCCAGAATACGACAACGTGGTCGACTGGTGGAGCCACTTCCAGCTCACCGGCGACAACCTCAGGGAGGAACCCTACAACCACCTCTACCCGCGCGTCACCACCAAGTCGAACACCTACCGCATACATTACCGGGTCGAGTCGCTCACCAAGGCGCGCGGCACCCCGGCCGACACCTGGGAGGACGGCGCCGATCGCGTCGAGGCAGTCCGCCGTGGATCCGTCCTGCTCGAGCGCTTCATCGATCCCGACGATCCCGGCCTGCCGGATTTCGCCACCAGCGAAGACGCCTCGGTCGACGACCACTACCGGTTCCGCGTCATCGAGCACCACCGGTTCGATTGAAACCGGCCGAAACCTGGCCCTGCAAATGCAAACCATGACGGTTTGCGCGCTGTTGCGCCTGAGGTTCAGGAATCTTCCATGCGCCTGTAACCCCAAATCCTGGACGCCGCTGAGTCATCCACCGGGGGAACAAGTTGAGCGACCCAGGGTCAAGGACGCCGCTGCGGGCAACGGGTAGTAGACCCCATTGTTTTCGATGGCCGAAGCCATAGACTGAACAGGAGGTTAACACCCAAATCACCGAAAAGCACCACACCCATGAAATACCCAACCTACATGATCGCCCTGCTTGCCGCGGCCCTTACGACCAGCTGCAACAGGGACAATGACCGGATCGATGATTCCGCCGACGCCACCAAGGACGCGATCGATGATCGCAAGGACGCAGTGGAAGCGCAGGCCGATCACGCGAAAGAGCAAGCCGAGCGCGATGCCAGGATCCAACAGGCGAGAATCGAGGCCGAAGAGGAATCCACCCAGGCACAACTCGATGCCGAAAAGGAGATCGCCGATGCCGAAGCAGATGCCGCCAGGGCCAGGGAGGATGCCGCCAGGGCTCAAGCGGATGCGGAAAACCGGTAATCGCCTCAAAGGGCACACGGCTTGTCGCACATGCCTGACAGGGACGCTCATGACGGGTTGAAACCGTCTTGAGCGTCCTTTTTGAGCCCCCACGCCTGATCAGGTGGCAAATCAAGCGTAGGCTCCGGAATCCCCGGCCCTCAATCAGGCCGCCCATTCCCCGCCGAAACCCCGCCAGCCGTCCGACCCAAGCTCCGCGCTCACTGCCCCCAGCACCTTGAACCGGCGCCCCATCCACCCCGGGTGCAGCAGCGTGGCCAGCTGCCGTTGCCAGACCCCCGCTGGCACCGGTGCTCCGCTGCCCGCCCCGGCCTCAATCTCCCTCAGCCAGGGTGCCGCCAGCCGCGTCAGGTAACCACCCTGATCGCAAGGACCGAGCGTTCGCAACCCGGCTGCTGCTTCCGCGGCCCTCGCCAGCTCCGTGAAATCCACGTCCGCTGTCAGGTCGCTCTCGCCCAGCCCGGCCAGCAGATCATCGTCCCGCTGATGCCCGCTGAACCGTCGCAGGCTGCCCGCCTCTCGACCGGGTTGCCAGCGCTCCGCCGTCCCGCCGCCGTAATCGATCGTCAGCCAAAGACCGCTCCAGCCCGCCGCCGCCACCTCGGCCACCCATTCGTGCAAGGCCGGCGCCGCCTCGGTCTCCCAGCCATCCGCCGGTGCCGGCGGCAGCGGCTGCCCGCCGTCGAACGGGCCTAAATCGCACCATTGCAAACCTTCCGCCCCTCCCGGCCCCGCGCCCGCCACCAGTTCCACTCCCAGTTGCCGCCAATGGCCCGCCGGCCCGCTCCAGCGCAGCCGCTCCACCGGGAAAGCGTCCACCAGTTCATTGCTCCAAATCATGCCCGGCCAAGGCCCGTCGCCGTAGGCCGCCAGATCCCCCCAGCGTTCCACCAGCCGCAACCGCCTCCCCAGCACCGGCTCCAATCTCGCCGCCAGCGCGCTCCGCCACGATTCGCGCGGTTCCACCACCGCATACTCCACCAGCCCCGCCAGTTCCGGCTCCAGCGCTGTCAGCCCGGCCATCAGGTCCGCCGCCGCCCGCCCGTCGTGCGCCCCCTGTTCCACCACCCGAAACCGGCCGGGCCGCCCCAGCCGCCGCCACACCTCCACCGCCTGCATCGCCAGCAACCAGCCGAACATCGGTCCCACGCTCACGCTGGTGAAAAAATCACCCCCGCGCCCGATCCGGCGCTCCGGCCGGCTGTAGTAGCCGTGCTCCGGATCGTACAAAGCCAGCTCCATCATCCGCCGCCACGGCAGCCGCCCGCCCGCCGCCGCCAGCTCCCGCGCCAGCCAGCCGGGCGCCGGCCAGATCGATTCCCCATGGTGTTCTGCGGATTTCGGCATAGATTGACAATCGCGTGGTCCCGACCGGCCGATTCCGAACCATCATTGGCGGCGGCGGTCTCACCACCAGAACGTCACTCCATGGCTTACCGCAACCGCAGTCGCTTCTCGATCCTCGTCCGCCGCTGGCTGGGCTACCTGTTCGTCGCCGGCCTGGTGCTCGGCATCGTCGGTGCCATCGGATTGTCGATCTACCTCAAGCCGTTCCGCGAGGCCGCCGATTCCTACGACCTCAGCGAGCTCAACGAACTTGAGTCGGCCTCCATGATTCTGGACCGCAACGGCACCGAATTCGGTCGCATCTTCATCGAAAACCGCGTGCCGGTCGACATCGACCAGGTGCCGCTGCACATGATCCGCGCCCTCACCGCCGCCGAGGACTCGCGCTTCTTCCATCACCAGGGCATCGACCACCTCGGCATCGCCCGCGCCGCCTGGCGCAACCTGCGCAAGACCGACTCCCGCGCCCACGGCGCCTCCACCATCACCCAGCAGCTCGCGCGCAACGTGTTTCTGGACCCTCGCGACCGCTCGATTGAACGCAAGCTGGTGGAAATCTTCCTCGCCCGCCGCCTCGAAAAATCGTTCACCAAGGCCGAGATCCTCGAGGCCTACCTCAATCGCGTCTACTTCGGCTCCGGCTACTTCAGCGTCCAGACCGCCGCCAACGGCTACTTCGGCAAGCCGGTGGAACAACTCACCGTCCCCGAGTGCGCCACCCTCGCCGCCCTGCTGCGAAGCCCCACCGACCTCTCGCCGCGCAACAACCCCACCCGTTCCCTGTCCGAGCGCAACCGCGTGCTCCAGCGCATGCGGATCGAGAACTTCATCAACGACGACCAACTGCGCGAGTTCAGCGCCCAGCCCATCGAGTTGGTGCCGCGCGGCGGCGGCCTCACCCGGTCCAGCTACGTCTACGAGCGCATCCGCGAGCAGGCTGCCGACATCCTCGGCGAGGACGCCTCCACCTCCGGCGGTTTCCGCATCCACACCACCATCGATTCCGAGGTTCAAAACGCGGCCGAACTCGGCCTGCAACAGCGCCTGACCCGATTCGAACAGCGCCCCGACTACCCTCACCAGACCCAGGACGACTACGAGCAACTGCTGGCCGAACACCGCGCCCGCGTCGACGCCGGCGAACTGCCCGACGACGCCCCGCCGCCGCCCACCGACTACCTGCAGGGCGCCTTGCTGATGGTTGACAACGAAACCGGCGGCGTGGTCGCCATGGTCGGCGGCCGCGACTACCTGCAGAACATGTTCAATCGCGCCCTGCAGATGCGCCGCTCTCCAGGCACCGCTTTCAAGCCGTTCATCTACGCCGCCGCCTTCTCCCCCGAGCACAACATTTCCCCCCTCTCCAAGCTCAACGGCAGTCCCATTGACAACCGCCTTGTCATGGTCGGCGGCGTCACCGGCATCCTCGGTGAGTGGGGCTTCGAGACTTTCGACACCGATTACCCCATGGACCTGACCGCCCGCCAGGCGCTGGCCCTCAGCAGCAATTCCGCCACCGTCCGCCTCGGCCGCCAAATCGGCCTTCAGCCGGTGAAAAACCTCGCCCTCAAGCTCGGCATCTACTCCGAAATCAACGACATCCCCGCCAGCTTCCTCGGGGTCAGCGAACTCGGCCTCGACGAAATGACCCTCGCCTACACCGTGTTCCCCAACAACGGCGTGCGTCCCGAGGCCATGTATTTCATCGACCGCATCGAGACCATCGACGGCGTGGTGGTCTATGAATCCCCCCACGCCAGCCGCGCCCGCATCCGGGTCGTCGACGACGTCGCCGCCTGGCAGGTCAACACCTCCCTGCAGGAGGCCCTGCGCAATGGCACCGGTGCTGATGCCTACTCGGAATATGGCCTCGGCGACTTCCCCGCCGGCGGCAAGACCGGCACCCACTACGGCGCCCGCGACCTCTGGTTCGTCGGCTACAGCTCGGAAGTCACCACAGGTGTCTGGGTCGGGTTCGACACCCCGCGCACCATCGCCAACGGTGCCTTCAGCCACCAGATCGCCCTGCCCATCTGGGTCGATGCCATGAACGCCGCCGCCAACTCGTTCCATCCGCACGAGTTCACCCGGCCCACCTCCGGCGAGACCATCGAGATCTGCCGCCTCAGCGGCCTGCGCGCCACCGACTACTGCTACGAAACCGATCGATCCAGCAACAGCGCCATTCCCCGCTACGTGCGCACCACC
>SKLO01000421.1 GCA_007123195.1 Verrucomicrobiales bacterium
GGCGGCAGCCCCGTAGGTTGAATTGGCGCAATTCGACCTCTTGTGCGCGGTGCGGGCGGGTTGGTGTCGGGATCACGTTGCAGGTTCATTCGCAGGGGGCGAAAGAGGCCGTGAAGGAAGTGGGCGCAGGGGACGAACCACCCGCACCCCGGTCGAATTGGGACAATTCAACCTACGGTCGCTGCGCCCGCGAGGCCGGGGTGAGGCGGTGTGCCGGGGGGCGGCGGTGCGCGGTTCATGGGCGCCATCGTACGGGCGAAGCTCCGACTCTGTCCCGTAGCGCGGGCCTCCGACCCGCGATTGTGGGAAGTGCGCACCCGGCAGCGTAGAGCTTTCCACCAGCGTTCCATTCGCAGGGAGCGAAAGAGGCCGCGAATGAAGCAGGCGCAGGGAACGAACCACCCGCCCTACGGGGCCTGGCGCTCGCGAGGCCTTGGTGAGGCGGAGTGTCAGGGGCGAACGGCGCGGTGTTCTCGCGCCCCGCACCGGCGGAGCCTCTGTCTCCGTCCCGTAGCGCGGCCTGCCGACCCTCGCCCCACCTCAATCCCTCACCGTGTCGTGGGGCACCGGGTCGTTCTCGCCGATGGGCCGGCCCTGCCAGACCGGCACGCCGTCGTAGTAGGTGAGGATGCGGTGGCGGCTGCCGGGCGCGGGACCGTGATCGATGTCCGGCAACCAGGCCCGCAGCTGCGCCTTCACGCCGGGCCGCTCGTCGCTCAGGTTGTTCCATTCATGCGGATCGGCCTGGATGTCATACAGCTCCTCGGAGCCGTCGACGTAGCGGATGTAGCGCCACTGCTCGCTGACCACGGAGAAGTTGCCCTGATTGTGCGAAGTGATCGCGGGTTGTTCGCGCGGAGCTTCGGCATCGACCAACTGGGGTCGCAGGCTGAGCCCCTCAAGTTCGTGGCGCGGACCCTCCAGTCCGGCCATGTCGACAAGGGTGGGAAAGAGGTCGAGCAGTTCGGCCGGGCGTCCACACACCTGGCCGGGGCTGATGCCGGGGCCGGCAAGGATCAGCGGCACCCGGGTGGATCGCGCCCATAGGGTGTTTTTGCCGGAGATCTCTTTCTCGCCGAGGTGGTAACCGTGGTCGCTCCACAGCACCACGATGGTGTCATCGGTCAGGCCGGCCTCGTCCAGCGCCTCGAGCATGCGCCCGACCTGGGCATCGATGAAGCTGATGCAGGCCAGGTAGGAGCGGGTCAGGTTGACCAGTTGGTCGCTCTCCTGCAGCCAGCGCAGCCTCGGCTCCGGCAGTTCCCAGTGCAGCCACCAGGAGGCTGGCGGTGTGCCGGCGCGCTCGTTGACGGGGATCTCGGGCAGCACCGACTCGTCGTCGGGATACAAATCAAACCACTGCTGGCTGGCGTAGCAGGGCACGTGGGGAAAGAAGAAACCGACCGCCAGGAAGAACGGCTGGTCCTTGGGCATCGATTCAATCTGCTCGACCGCCCACGAGGCGATCTGGTAATCGGCGGTGACGGAGTCGTCGTTGTCCGGCGGCCACACGCCCCAGTCCATCAGCGGGTGGTTGCCGAACGGGGTCTCGCCGATGAGCTTTTCGGGCGGGCGGCTGCCGAGTCCGCCATGGGGGCCGGTGACCTCGAACTCGACGTGGCGGTCGCGCGGCCGCGCCTCGCGCCAGCTGTGGTAGATCTTGCCGGTGGTGAGGGTGCGGTAGCCCTGCTCGGCGAACACCTGCGGCAGGGTCTGGTGGTCGGCAAACTGGCGCACATCGCGGAACCAGGGGTTGAGGCCGTGAATGCCGGTGGTGCTCGGGCGCAGGCCGAGCATGAGGCTGGTGCGGGAGGGATTGCACAGCGGTGACTGGCAATGGGCGTTGGTGAACAGGGTGCCACGCGCCGCCAGAGCGTCGATGTTCGGCGTCTGCACCAGCGGGTGGGTGTCCATGCAGCCGAGCCAGTCGTTGAGGTCGTCGATGGAAATGAACAGCACGTTGGGTCGAGCCGGCGCATCGTCGTCCGCCCGGCTGGACATGGACCAGGGCGAAGGGCCGGACATCACCAGGGCAAAGGCGGCGGCGACCAGCGTGCGGCCGGCGGCCGCGCGGACAAATCGGGGACATGGGGGAACCATGCGCCATTGGTAGACCGGCGACCGCCCCCGGGCAAGCCGTGGTGTCCCAAAACCCGCCATGGACGGCCGCGCCAGCGGCCTTGTCAGCGGGTCACGGCCCCGGCCAAGGGGTTGGTCTCCCCGGCCGGATCGGTGTGGCCGTCGGATTCTCCCGCCACCGCACGATCGACCGGCACGGTCACCTTGGGGGCGATATGACCGACAAACTCCATCAGCAGGCTGGTGGCGGCCACATCCTGCATGGGGTTCGATTCGTCGTCCAGCGACGGCGGCATTTCCAGAAAGAACGATGACATGCCCCAGCGGTGGCGCAGGTTGCGGAAGATGGCGTCGCGGTGGGTGATGACAATGTGTTGCTGATAATCGGCGGTCGAGACCCCGTAGCCGGTGTACCAGAAGATGTTGTAGCCGCGCACCCGCACCCGGCGTCCGTCCGGCAACTCCACCTCGCGGAACAGCCGCAGCATGGAGGCCTCGAACGGTTCGGCGTCGGGAGGTCGGATGGTGACGCGACGTTGTTCGGCGATCTGCCAGCCCTGGCCGGGCAGGCAGACCTCGGGCCGGTGCAGGCTCTGGGTAACCGGCCCGCTCATCACCAGGGTGCCGAGGATCGCCTGGTCCTGCAGGTTGACGTAGCGCCGCCGCACCAGGTCAACCCCCTCCTCGAACACCGCGCGTTCCTGGGCCGACATCGGCATCTCCTGGCCGTAGAATTGATCGACCATGACCGGCAGTTCCATCGTCAGGCCGGGTCGGCTGAGGCCTTTGTTGACCGGAGTGATGGCGCACAGACCGAGCAGGACGGAGGCGAATACCAGCACCGGCAGGCCGCGCGCCAGGCCCTGGCGCACGGAAGGTGGCGGGGGCAATTCGGCGTTCTTGATGGTGCCGCCGGTTTGGGAAAAGCCTTCGCGCACCCCCTTGAGCGCGCGGCCCTCAAGCAGTTGGGCAATGCCGAACATGCCGGCCAGGGCCACGCCGAACACGGCGAAGCCGCTGATCATGTGGAAGGTGCTGATCTCCATGTCGCCGCCGACGCTGGAGGGCCGGCCGACCGCGAACTCGGTGCCGAACCACATCGAACCGAGCGCCAGCATGATCATGCGCACCAGATTGCCGGCCATGGCGAGAGGGATGGCGCAGGCGAACAGGAACAGGCGGTGCCAGATGTTCTTCAGCGACAGGTAGGCATACAGCGCGGTGATCATCACCAGCGAGAACAGCGAGCGCAGGCCGCTGCACGGGTTCTCGACCTCAAGGGTGAAGCGCTCGCCGCGCGCCAGACCGGCCTCCGGATTGGAGGATGACAGCAGCGAGGTGCCGTCGCGGACGGTGTCGACCCCAATCAGGTTGAGCAGCACGGTGGTGCTCTGGGCGGTGATCATTCGCAGGGGAAAACCCAACCGCTCCTCCAGCGGCACCATGGGCCAGGTAAACACCAGAAACAGCCACGGGAACATCAGGATCCGCATCCACGGCGTGCCCCCGACCCACAGGATGGCGCCGGCGACGAACAACTGGGCGGCGGCGAACCCGAGGTAGCGGGTATCGGCCTTGTAGCCCATCCAGAAGAACATGGCGCTGACCAGCAGGGCCGCCAGCGCCCACATGCTGCCCTTGAGCGGGCTCGCCATCAGTTCGCGACGTCGTTGCCAGGCGAGGTAGCCACTGATCAGCGGCACCAGCGGGCAGAAGATCCACTCCTGTTCCAGCATGATCAGGCGCCAAAGACCGGACGCCAGGCTGGTGCGGTGGGTCTGATCGGCGTGCTGGTAGGGAAAGATGAAGAACAACAGCAGGCCGCTCAGCAGGACCAGCCCGCCGACCAGCCACCAACCCAGGTGGGGCCGCCCGGAGGCGGAGGCGGAGGAGGGAGCGGCGACTGGCCGGGGCGTCTGTTCGATCGTCATGGTCCGATGCACCAACCTCCGGCCGGGGGAAAACTACCCCTGACCGGATGGATGAGGCGCCAACCTTGCCCGAATTCCGGCTGATTCCAAGTCAAAAACTTCCCGCAGACGTTTCGTAAATCCCCGTTGACGGCGGGCTCCAAACGTCGACGATGGGAAACGGTCCCGCTCTTGTGCCGTCAGCCGCCGGCACCCGTGCCACCAGACTTTTTGACCAGCCGTGCAAGCCCCCGCCACTGCGCCGGGAGCCGGGCTTGGCGCGCAACCCGACGCCGCCCGCCGAGGGACCATGCCAGCCATGAAATCCAAGTCCACACCGCCACCACCGGATCCGGGACAGCTCGGGCTCGATCTCGAGCCGCCCGAGAGTCCCCGCCAGAGAAACCAGCGCCGGATTGAACCCGTGGCCCGCTTGGTGATGTTGTTCATCGGCCTCCAGCTGTTGCTGCTGGCGGCCGCAGGGATCGGGCTGAAATGGTCCTACGACCAGTTCGTCGCGCCGCGACTGAACCAGGTCGAGGCCATGAGTCAGGGCTCCCAGGCCATGCGCTCGCAGGAGGAGCGCCGGGCCGCCTTGCAGGACCTGCGCAACCAGTTGGCGGAGAACCTCCTGGCCGACGACCCGACGCTGTCGGACCCGTTGCGCATGCTGGATGAGATGGAGTCGCTCGACCCGATGCTGGCCCTGCCGGCCGAGGGCACGGTCGGCGCCGGGGTGTCGCAGGGTGCGACCGCGGCGTCCTCGCTGGAACGTCTGGTCGAGATGGACTCCGCCAGCCTGGCCGACGTGATGGCGTTGCGCGGGCGGATCCTCACCGAGTTGCTGATCCTCAAGGAGCGCAACCGGCTCACCGGCTACGCCGACGAGGCCATCGTCACCGGTGACCGGCGCGCTTACGAACTGCTGTGGGAAGCACTGGACAACCCCGACCTCAGCCACCTGCGCCACGCCGCCAGAGCCGAGATCCTGCGGGTGAAATTCTTCTACAACTCCGACGAACGGATTCTCGCGTTCAACATCCCGGTGGAGCTGTTCACCGACGATCCGGAGGTCCGCAGCGAGCGTGATCTCAGCGCCGAACAGTTGCGGGAACTGCTGGGCAACGACTCGCTCGACTGGCGGATACGGGTGCGCGCGGCCTTCCTGTTGGCGCAGTTTCCGGACGTGGAAACCGGTGACTCACTGGTGCGGGCCATCATGCAGGACCCCCATCTGGCGGTGGTCAAGGAGAGCGTGTTCGCCTTGGGTCAGTTCACCGGTTACCGCGGTGACGTGCTTGAGTTCGAGCAGGCGCGGGACTTCTGGGAGGAAGCCAAGCGGGCCTCGGACGATGGCACCCCGGCCATTCGCGACGAAGCACCGGCCGCGGCGATCCCGGTGGACCCGTCGGCACCGCCAGCGGAGACCGACGCCGACAGCACGGAAGCCGATCAGGATCCGCCCGCCACCGGCGCCGACGACGCCGACGACGACGACGCCTGACCGCCACCCCTCCCCGGGAGGCCGGTTCATGGCCGACGCATGACGACAGCCACACAGGTTGAATCGGCGCAATTCGACCTGCTGTGCGCTCTGCGCAAGGGCTGGTGCCGCGACCACGCGCAACGTTCCAATCGCAGCGGGCGAACAAGGCCGCGAAGAACGCAGCGGCCAACGAGCCACCCGCCCCCCGGGCGCGGCGGCGTCTTTCGGGCTTGGCAACCCCGGGAATCACGGCATGTTCGGCATGGCCGGCCCGCCAATCGCCACCTGATCCACCCAACCGTCCCCCCACCGCTCACCCTGCCGGCCCGGGGACGCCCCCGAAACCGACCGTGAAATTTGCCATCTGCAACGAGACCTACCAAGGCTGGAGCCTTGAAAAGACCTGCGAACACATCGCCGCCACCGGCTACCAGGGCGTCGAAATCGCCCCGTTCACCCTGAACGAGGATCCGCGTGAACTGACCGAGCAAGGGATGCGCGCGGCCGGTGAGGTGGCGCGTTCGTTCGGCCTCGACCCGCTCGGGTTGCACTGGCTGATGGTCAAGCCGGCCTGGCTGCACCTGACCACCCCCGATGACCTGCTGCGCAAGGACACCGCCGCGTTCGCCTGTCATTTGGCGCGCATGTGCGCCGCGATGGGCGGTCGCATCATGGTCTGGGGCAGCCCGAAACAGCGCTCACTGCAGCCTGAGTGGGAATACAACGACGCCTTCAACCGGGCCGCCGATGTGTTGCGGCAGGTGGCCGAGGTGGCCGGCCCGCTGGGCGTGACCATCGCCATGGAACCACTCGGGCGAAAAGAGACGAATTTCCTGACCACGGCTGCCGAGACGGTGGAACTGATCAAGGCGGTTGATCACCCGGCCTGTCGGTTGCACCTGGACGTCAAAGCGATGTCCGACGAGCCCACGCCGATCCCCGACATCATCCGCGCCCACAAGGAGTGGACCGTGCACTTCCACGCCAACGACCCCAACCTGCGCGGTCCCGGCATGGGCGATGTGCGGTTTGAACCGATCGCCGAGGCGCTGGCCGACACCGGTTACGACGGCTACGTGTCGGTCGAGGTGTTCGACTACACTCCCGACCCTGAAACCATCGCGACCGAGAGCCTGGCCTACCTGAAGCAAACCTTCGGAATGCAGCGCTGATCCGCCTGGTCCGGGAGACCTGCTCAGCCTTCGGACGGCGCGGAATCAAACACGTCGAGCAGCTCGAACCGGCAGCACAGGACCGGCATGTTCTCGTCGGGCTGGCGCCCGAGGCGCTCGCACTCGCGGGTGAAAAACGGCCAGTGCTCCAGCCGCCACTGCCCCAGCGAGCCGTCGCCTTCCCCCTCGGCGGCGGCGTGATCCGCCTCGACATCACGGAACGGCCGGACCTCGGGCGCGTGATAGATGATCGCCGCCACCGGGCGCAACTCCCAGTCCACCACCACTTCGACGTCATTGTTGTCCGGCGGCTCAATCCCCTGATCCTGCCAAGACCACAGCAACGACGAAGACGCCCGCTTGCGCCCGCCGATCAGCGAGGCGGTCAA
>SKLO01000637.1 GCA_007123195.1 Verrucomicrobiales bacterium
CGAGGCGTTCGCGGCGGCCAGGGAGCGGTTCGGGCCGAAGCGCAAGGACGGGGCGCGGCGCATGCGCGGGGCGGGCGCCCCGGCGGCGGGGCGGTTGTTCAGTGCGCGGGGGTTGCGGGTGCGGATTTGAGGAAGACTTGGGCGCAGAGTTGGATGCCGTAGGGCGCGCACCGTGGTGCAGCTTTTCCGCACGGCGGTAGTCGATATCCTGCCACGACTGGACGCGATGCGGCAGCCCGGGGTGAAACGTCCGGCAATGGCGAATGCCGGAAGACCGCGCCCTGCCTGGCTAGGCTCTGCTGTAAGTTTTGAAGTTCACGGTTTCCGCTGTCCGCGGTGAACCTCGGATTTCCCCGTTCGTGCCCGTTTTGCCCAGCCATCCCAGAGCCATCACAGGTGCGGGGGTGATGCTGAAGAGACGGAATTCGATCGTCCGGCGGACGGTGCACGAATGGCGCGCTCCTCCGGGGCTTGGTGGATTGCGCAAAATGGCTGGCCCTTTGCGCGCCGTCCCTATGCGCTCCAGCCATCGGTTGCCCGGTTGCAAGTTGGTTTCGTGATAAAATGTCTGATCTTTTGTAGAAGCCCCGCAGGGCGGCGCAATACGCTCGACAGCGTAACCAGGCTAGAGGGGCCGCTGCCAGCCACACCTGGCGGCGCTCCGCCGGGAGGCAAGTTGAAGCCGCGGCCTATACAGGACAGGCAGGTTGGTGCCGTAACTGCCGCGGCCGTATACCTGTTCCTTTCTTCGGGGCATGATCGCGATCAACCGGGTGGCGCCGACTGCTTTTCCGCGGCTGCGTGGGCCAGCAAGGCGTCCCATTCGTCGACGTGCTTGTCCCACGTCAGGGGCTGCATGGTCTGGCGCGCGTTCTTGCCCATGGCGTCGCGAACGGCCTTTGGCATCGCCAGCGCCTCGTTGATGGCGGCCCGGACCGACCCGGGGTCGCGGGGATCGGTGATCAACAGGCCGTTGCGGCCATGCTCAAGGTGGTCGATGGCGCCGTCGCAGGTGGATATCAGGCCGGGCAATCCGCAGGCCATGCTTTGCAGAACCGCATTGGCGCAGGCGTCATACAGAGTCGGGTGGACGAACCAGTCCGCCACCCCGAACAGCCGCTCGAGATCGCTGCGCCGGCCCCAATCGATGACCCGGTCCTGCAGGCCGAGACGCCGGACCTGCCGTCGCCAGCGGCCCAGAGGGGCGCCGGCGATCCACAGTTCGGCATCGACCCCGCTCCATGCCTGCAGCAGGGCTTTCAGCCCTTTGCGGCCATGGCTGAGCGAAACGAACACGAACACCGGCCGCCGGCCGATCTCGCGGTCCGGACCGGCCTCCTCCTTCAGGTCGCGCCAGGCCTGTTGGCGTTCGCGCGTGTTGAGGGGGCGGTAGCGCCGGGTGTCGACCGCGGTGTGGATCACCCGCACGCGCTGCTGAGGCACCCGGTAGTGGGTGGCCAGCTGCGTGGCGACCTGGTGGGAATTGACGACGAACCAGCGGGTGCGGTTGCCTTGGTAGAGTTCGCGTTCAAGGTGAAGTTCAAGCTGGTTCTTGAGGCCCCAGCGCTTGTGCCACGGCAGCAGGGCGGAGTAGACCCGGTGGCAACCGCCGCCGGCGCGATGGATGTCGTGGGCGAAAGTGCGGCCGAAGCCGACGGTGACATCGACGGCCAGTTGTCGGCGCACGCCCTCGGTCTCGGCCGCGAACCGCCACAGGCGGGCGGTGGCGGACCAGCGGGGGCGTGCCAGCAGGTGGAACCGGGCGTCCAGTCCCGAGGTCTCCGGGCTGATGGCCGAGGTGACCACCTCCAGCGCATGGCCGCGGGCGCGCAGCCGGGTGGCCAGCTCGAACAGGTAGTTTTCGAGCCCGCCCCCCTGAACGAACTTTTCGTAGATCAAGCCAATGCGCACCGCCCCAGTGATGCCCCGCCGGAGTGCGCCGGGCAAACGGCAATTTCGCCGGCGGTCGATGTCCGGCAGCCGCCGGTGCGTGGTGCGCGGGCTCCCTCCAGAAGGAAAGGTTGACACCCCGTCAGTCGACCGCGATGATCGCGACGTGAGCGCGAAACACCCCCGTCGTCGTTTTCTCAAGACCGCAGCCGCCGCGGCTGTCGGCTGGAATTTCCAAGTCGTGCCGCGGCATGTGATCGGCGGTCCTGATCACACGCCGCCGAGCGAGACTTTTGGCGCCGCCTTGATCGGGGTCGGTGGACGCGGTCCGGGCACGTTCCGCGCCTTGTCCGAGCGGCACGGGCTGGAGGTGCGCAAGCTGGCCGAGTGCGACGTCAAGTGGGTCGGGGAAGCCGACGACAAGACGCGCTACACCGACTACCGCCGCATTCTGGAGCGCGAGGACATCGACATTGTGGCCATTGCCACCCCGCCGCACTGGCACGCGGTGATGTCGATCGACGCCATGGAAGCCGGCAAGGATGTGCTTTGTGAGAAACCGATGACACGCACCATCGCCGAGGGCCGCGCGGTGGTGGAGGCGGAGCAGCGCACCGGACGGGTATTCCAGATCTGCACCTACGGCCGCTTCGGGCAGCAGGGTGGGCGGCAGATGGAGCAACGCAAAATCATGCTGGCCGGCATGGCCCGGGATCGCGAAATCCGCTTCGTCCGCCGGGGTGGCTTCAAGGTGTTCCAGTGGTCCGGGCCGGTGGACGTCGAGCCGCGCGAGCCGCCGACGAATCTGGACTGGGACATGTATTGCGGCCCGTCACCGCTGAAGCCGTTCATCCCGTCGCGATTTGGCGGAATGCACCGCGGTTACTGGGACTACGATGGCGGCGGGCTCGGTGACATGGGCCAGCATTACCTCGACCCGATCACGTGGGTGTTCGGCAAGGACGGCACCTCACCGATTGAGGTCGAGGCCTCGGCGCCGCCGGCGCACCCCGAGGTGGCGGGGCCTTGGGGCTGGGTGAAGTTGCGCTATGAGGACGGGTTCGAAATCGTGCTGGAGAGTGACGAATGGGGTGAGCCCACCGGCCTGAGCACGCGTGGCATCGGCCGCGACGATCTGACCGACGAGGAGAAGCAGGCGCTGGATGAGATGCCGGACCCGGAGCCGCTGGTTGATTTTGGCGAGGCGGTGCGAACCCGGCAGCGGGCCGGCGGTCATGCCGAAGCGGCGCATCGCACGGTCTGCCTGCTGCACCTTGCCAATCTGGCGATCCGCACCGGCCGCAAGATCCGGTTTGATCCCGAGCTGGAACTGGCGCTGGACGACGACCAGGCCAACCGGCTGGTGCGCCAGCCGATGCGCGCCCCGTGGCATGTCTGAGGCGTGCGACCCCATGTCGTCGAGCCATTTCATGGCCGCCCGGTTTCAATCCCTGACCCTCACCCGCCCGCTGACCAAGCGTCCCCGGCGATTGTCCTGACCCAGCACCCAACCACCCCGAGAATCCATGAGCCAAGCCAGTGATTTCACCGACCGTGTGCCCGACCTGGTGGACGGTCGATCGTTCCACAGCCTTGCCCCCGATGAAGCGGCTGATTTGCTTGGAGACCTTTGGCAGGCCGGCGAGGCGGGCGTGGAGGCACTGGTCGACGCGCTCGACGCGCAGGAGGGGTCGGGCGACTGGAAAGCCAGGTTCCTGCTGCATGCGCTGGCCAACCAGGCTGGCGACGCGGTTGCGGTCGGCGCTGACCAGCGCGCCGCCTTGACCCGGCAACTCACGGCCATGGCGCTGGAGGACCATCGTCCGCCCGGGGTGCGCACATTCCTGCTGCACCGCTTGCAATGGCTGGCCGGCGACGACGAGGCGCCGGCGCTGGCGCCGCTGGTGGCCGATCCTGCGCCCGACGTGCGCGACGCTGCCGCGGCGGTGCTCACGGCGGTAGGTGAGGCTGCGATCGAACCCCTGCGCGGCCAACTCGAAGGGGCCGGCCCGGCCTCGCGGCTGGCGATCGAGCACGCGCTGCTGCAGATCGATTGAGTTGGGCAAGGCGGGACCGTTCCGGGGTCAGGCACCCGGGAATCGCGTCGTGGCGGCCTCGCCTGATGGCATTGTCGTCAATGTCCGGCCGACCTGAGCCGGCCATCGGCCCGACCGCGACCGTAGGCGGTGAAAACCCGCTCGATCTCGTCGCGGACCCGGCGAAACTCGGCCAGCACGTGATCCTCGCCGCCCTCGGCCTTGGCCGGGTCGTCGAAGCCCCAGTGGTAGCGTTGCGTCTGGCCGGGGAACGCGGGGCAGGCCTGGTCGGCGTTGCCACAAACCGTGATCACGGTTTCTACCGGCCGCTCGAGGAATCGATCCAGATGCTTGGATTCCGGGGCGTCGAGCTGATAGCCGCGCTCCTCCAGCACCCGCAGCGCCAGCGGATGGACATAACCGGCCGGATCCGAACCGGCACTGGCCACCTCGACCGCACCATCGGCGGCGGCACGCAGGATCGCCTCGGCCATCTGCGAGCGGCAGGAGTTGCCGGTGCAGAGAATCAGCACCAACGGCGGTGCCTCGTGTTCGTGGGTATCAGGGGAATCGCTGGACATGGCAAATCGACGGACATCGAGCTTTCGTCCGATCCGCCCCAGCCTGCAAGCCCCGGGGCCGGCGACAAATCCGTCACCGATCCTCCCCGGTCCCGGTCGTTTCCTCCCTGGCATCCTCTGTTCCGTCCGACCCGCTCCTCCGAGTGCGGCGCAGCTGCCACTGGGTCCGCCAGTGGCCGATGGTTTCATACGCCACTTGCTGCAGGAACAGCGGGTGGGCGGGATGGGGAGGACCGATCAGCGAACCCAGGCCCTCGGTTTGCTTGGAGCCGGGTTCGTAGACCTGGTGACCCACCGGCACCGGCAGGGCCCGCAGACCCAGCGCCTCCACCGCCGCCAGCGACCGCGGCATGTGCGCCGCCGAGGTGATGAGCACGAACGGCTCGTCGCCCAGCCGGTGGCGCAGCATGATCGCCTGCTCCCCGGTGTTGAACGTCTCCGACTCGACCTCGATCGCTTCGGCGGGAACGCCCAGTTGGCGCGCCAGCTGCGCCATCACCTCGGCCTCCGGTTTGGCCTCGCCACCGCCGCCCGAGATCAGCAAACGCCGGTCCGGATTCCGGTGATACCAGCGCACCGCCTCTACCAGCCGTTCCAGTGAACTGGGTGACAACTGGCTGACGAGCGGCAGGCCCGGGGTCGGGTTGACCCCGCCGCCCAGCACCACGATCCGTTCCGGCAGGTCCGGCGCGTCGGCTGCCGCCGCCGGGTGCATGAATTCAAGCCGGCCCAACAGGCGTGAACCGATCGGCGTCATCGACTGCAGCGCCAGGCTGACGACACCGATCGTGATCAGCCAGCGCCCCAGCCGCTGTCGGTGCGGACGCCACAGCAATGCCGCCCCCGCCAGCAGGATCCACACGGTGAGGGCAAACGGGGTGCAGTAGACAAACAGGGTGCGCATGGGAATTGGCCAGTCGATCGAACCGATCCTGATTGGGTGCAAACAAAACCCGGACGTTTCTCCGCCGCCGCCAATCACCTTGGCGCCCCCGGTCGGCAGGGCCGGGCGCCGGCCTGCGGACGGGATTCCGGCTTGCCCCACGCCGGATGCGGCGCAATGCTGCCACCATGAAGTTGTTGAGCCAACCCCCGTCCAGTGTATCGGACCAGATCGTCATCCCGTTCCGTGGTTTCCGGCTGGCCTTCGCCACGGGCGCGGCCGTCGGTCTGGCCCTGACGATGTTCCTGCCGCATCCCGGCCCGGCCAGCCTTGAGGCTGTCGCGGTGGAGGACGGGAAGCCGCAGGAGCAGGATGCAGCCGAAGATTTGCCCGCTGTTGACCTCGGTGGTTTCGGCAGTGACGAACTGGTGGAGCCGAGGGAACTGCCCGAGCGCGGCCAGTTGGTGTTCAACCAGGACAACGTGCAAAACCGGATCATGGAACACTGGGACCAGTATGACTGGGCCTTTGAGACCCAGCGATGGGGACATTATCAGGTCGTCCTGACCTACCATCTTGAGGCGAACACCCTGGGCGTGCAGTTCCATCACCACGACACCGACACCCGCCACCGTCGGTTGCTGCGCCACACCGGGCCGGACCGCACCAGCACCGTAAACCTTGGCGAGGTCCGGCTCGAGGCCGCGGGCGAGCACCTTTTCTCGGTTTACACTCCCACCCTTGCCAATCGCGACAGCTTTCAAGTCCACGAAATCCGCTGGATTCCGGTCCCGGCCGGGGAGGCGCCGCCCGCCGCGGACAACGGCGTCATCTCCCTGCCGGCCGCGGCCGCTGTGACGTGGTCGGAGCAGCTCCGCTACGAACCGCAGGAAGACAAGAACTGCCTCGGCTACTGGATCGACAAGGAGGACTGGGCCGAGTGGGAATTCGAGGTGACCGAGCCCGGCACTTATGAAGTCATCGTGCACAAGGGCTGCGCCGATGACTCGGCCGGGGCCGAGGTTGCGGTGGTCGTTGGCGACCAGGAAACCCGCTTTACCGTCGCCGCCACCGGCGGATTCCAGCAATGGCAACCGGTGTCCGCGGGCACCATCGAGCTGGGCGAGAGCGGCACCCATTTCCTCGCGCTCAGACCCTTGAGCAAACCCGGCCGGGCGGTAATGGACGTGCTCAAGGTGGAACTGCGCCCGGCGTCTTAGGGCGGGGCGAACCAGACCGACCGCGGGTGGTCCGCGGAGAGCCAGAACCAGCGCAAGCCGTGAACCTGTTGCCGGCCCCGGTCTCCACGCCGGTCCGGCGAACGCGGCTCGTCAGGGACGGCTCGCCCTACCGTTGCCAGCGCATCCCATGGGCGGTGCCACCGCGGAGGCTCCCGCGGCCATGCCTGGCGGGGTGCAGGCGTTGTGGTAACGTCTGGTGTTGGCAGGCCGTTGTCGCCGGAGCTGCCCGGCGTTGATGGACCGCGCCGCCGTCTTGGATCCATCCGGGATCGGGCTCCGCGCAGTCCGAGCGATCATTGCCTTCGCGGGCAAGGCCACTCCGATTCGGTTGTTTTGGCTCCGGCACCCAGGATGGCTGCCGGCACGGTGCGGCACGCGGGACGCCCGCC
>SKLO01000487.1 GCA_007123195.1 Verrucomicrobiales bacterium
CCGGCGGCGAGCATCGCCCGGGCCATGTCCTGCTCGTCCCTGCCGAGGTGTTCGGCCATGGCGATGACCGCGCCCGGCAGCGCGGCGCAGGCGCCGGCGGTGGGCGCGGCAACGATGACGCCCATGCTGCTCTTGACCTCCATCAGGGCGGTGACGTAGGCCACGATCAAATTCAGCGCGCCGCCGTCCAGCAGTTGCCCGTCGCGCATCATCTGGTGGAACCGGCCGCTCTGCGGTCCGAGCACCCGGTCGTCGTAATGGGTGCCGGCCAGCCCCTGGGCGACCGATCTGCGCAGGATGCGGATGATGTGGACCATCTGTTCCACAACCTGTTCCTCGGTGAGACCGCCGCGGGCGCACTCGTAGTCCACTGCCAGTTGCCACAGCGGAGTCATGCGATCGCCGTCGTGCTCCAGCATGCCGCTGCAACTGGAAAACGGCACCCTGATGCCGGACCGGGTCGGCACCGGCAGCACCGGCGACAGCCGCTTGATCACACGCGCGCGCGGCCGGAGGTGATCGAGTTCGACAAAGCGGTCGGCCTTGACCTGCAGCAACCTGCCGCCGTCGATTTCGTGAACCATGACCCGGTCGGCGCCGAGGTCGCCCTCCACCGCGGTGTCCGCGTCCAGCCAGGCCAGGGTCTCATGGCTGCCGCCGTCCATGTGCAGCGCGACGTCGTCGATGGAAACCACCTCCATCATGCCGCCACCGGTGGAGATGGCGATCAGCGAGTGCCGCTCGCGCTCGTTCTCCAAGGTGAGCCGGTAGGTGTTCGGATGCGGGTCGCCGACGTCGACGGTTTCGATCCGCAGATCGATTCCGGCCTGCTGGAGCGCGCCGGCGGAATCAGGCAAGCGCTCGTCATCGGCGTCCCAGCCGAGCAGACCGCCGAACAGACCCATGTCGGAGCCCTGGCTGTCGTGGGTGGTGGGCAGCGAGCCCTCGCGATCGAATTCCACCAGCACGCGGCGGATGTCGCCGTCCATCAGGTCGCGCGCCAACCGGCCGATGCGCAAGGCGGCGGCGCAGTGCGAGCTGGACGGGCCGCGCATGACCGGGCCGATGACGTCGTTGAAGATCGACACCGGGGTGGTTTCGGCCGCCGTCGCAAGGGACGGATGTTCGGCCGGAGGCGCGGCCGGTTGGGGTGGGGAGAGCGTGGACGAGCTTTGATTCATGACCTGCGCGGTAAATAGGTGAACTGGAAACTGGAGATTGGAAATTGGAGATTAGGTTCTCATGATGAACCACTTGTGGATCTCGGGCGGCTCACCCATCGAGACGCCCGCCGATGTCCCCCAGAACTCGTTGCAACGAAGGCGCTCATATTCATTCTGGCGATGCCCCCTTTCCCTTTCAGGGGAAACGAACGCCCGCGGCCGGCGGACGGCCGGCCCGGCGGGAACGATCCCCTCCCCGCTTGATGCCTTGGCGCGCGGTACTCGTCAACGAAAACGGATGAATCCGGCAGTGCCCAAACGTAGGATAGACCTGCCCCTGAATCCATGGAAACCGTCCACCAGCGCGACCGCGTCGAGGCGCGCCAGTTGCTGCTGGCGATGCGGGTGTCGTTTGCCTTTGGCATCGCGTTCCTGCTGATCAAGGGCGGCGGCGCCTGGTATACGGGATCGGTGGCCCTGCTCGGGGACGCGGCGGAGTCGGTGGTGCACGTGTTCGCCGTGGGCTTCGCCTTGTTCTCGCTGCATCTCTCGCTCAAGCCGGCCGACCGCTCGCATCCCTACGGGCACGCCAAGATCGGTTTTTTCTCGTCGGGCTTCGAGGGGGCGATGATCCTGATGGCCGGGTTGTTTGTGTCGATGGAAGCGATCCGCGACATGACCGGCGACGGGCCGCGCATCGAGGCGCCGCTGGTGGCGCTGTGGCTGACGGTCGGGATCGTGCTGGCGACCGGTGGTCTCGGCTGGTATTTGCTGCATACCGCCAGGCGGCGGCGGTCGATCGTGCTCGAGGCCAACGGCCACCATGTCTTGACCGACTGCTATACCAGCCTCGGCGTGCTGGTGGGGTTGCTGCTGACGTGGCTGAGCGGGTGGGCCTACTGGGATCCGATTTGCGCGCTGGTGGTGGCGGCCAACATGTTGCGCTGCGGGTTGCGGCTGATGCGCCGTTCGTTCAACGGTCTGATGGACACCGCCGATCCGGCGATGGATGATCAGTTGCAGGAGAGCATGCAGCGCGAGACATCCAGCCGGGGCGTGAAGTATCACGCGTTGAGGCACCGCGACCTCGGCGACTCTCACTGGGTGGATGTGCACCTGCTGTTTCCGCCCGGGGTGACGCTGCGGGACGCGCACGAGGTGGCGACCGAGATCGAGCGTGCGGTGGCCGGTTCGCTGGAGGTGCCGGTGCAACTCACCACCCATTTGGAATCGATCGAGGATCACGACCGGCTGCACGGCAGTCCGGTGGGTGATGGTTAATTGGTAACTGGTAACTGGTAACTGGTAATTGGTAATTGGTAATTGGGGGGCGGTTGTTGGGGCGGGGCCGTTTCCGGGTTCGATGCGTGGGTCAGCGCCATGATTCGCGCCAGAATCCGGTGACCTCGCCCCACCAGGGCGCCTGTCGGCTGAGGTCCATGGTGTTGTGACCACGCCCGGGCTGGACCCAGCGGCGCTTGGTGCCTTGGTAGTCATCGAACAAGCGCTGGCTGAGACGCGGGGGGATCACCTCGTCGCTCTCGGCGATGACCACCGCCACCGGCCCAGGGTAACCGGACAATGGTCCTTGGCTGTCGTAACGATCGCGCAGCAGCCACGATACCGGCAGCCAGGGAAAGTGTGACCGGCCGACATCCACCAGGCTTGGGAACGGACTGATCAGCAGCAGGGCGTCGACCTGCTCCGGGCGCTTGCCGGCGAGGTGGGTGGCCACGCCGGTGCCGAGGGATTCACCCACGATCACCACCCGCGGGTGCTGGTCGTTGAGTTGGGCCAGCGCTTGTTCGGCGGCTTTTTTCAGGCTGCGCTCGGTGGGCTGGCCGGGGCGCGAGCCGTAGCCCGGGTATTCGAGCAGGTAAACATGCCAGCCTTCGCCGCCGGTGTTGCGCGGGTCGCCGAGGGCATCGGCGTAGTAGCCGCGGTGGCCGGCGTGGCCGGCGTTGCCATGAATCACCAGCACGGCGGCGGCTTCGGGTTCGGCGGCCTCCGGCGCCCGTTGCCAGCCGATGCGGTCGCCGCCGGCTCCGCTCCATGGCTGCAACCCGGCGGCGGCGGCCTGGCGCGTCAGGGTCGGTTCATCGCCTCGTTGCGGGTAGTAGATCATCTGGCGCTGACAACCCGCGACCAGCAACACCATCACCGCGTAGATGAGCAGCAGGAGGCCGACGGCGCGGGTGATGCGGGTGCGCATGCGCATGGCAGGTGAAAGGGCCCGGTCAGCCGATCAGGGTGGCGGCGGCGGTGTCGGCGGGCGCGTCGCCGGGGTCGGCCGGGTCGGACTCGTCTGACTTGTCGGACTGATCCGCATCATCCGCCTCATCCGGTTGATCGGCCTTGGCCTCGTCTTCTGCTTCAGCTTTGCCGTTGGCGAGGTCGTCGCGCAGTTGCTTGGCGTCGCGGTAGTCGACCTCGTCCTTGCAGTATTTCAAGAACAGGTCGAGGTCCTCAATCGCCTCTTCCGGCCGGTCGAGGGCGGCGAGGATGCGGGCGCGATCCCAGTAGAGGGCGTAGTAGGTGGGCACCATGTCGATGGCGTCGTTGATCGCCTCCAGCGCCTCCTGCCACTGTTCCTGGATGCGGCGGGCGGTGGCGATCAGGATGTGGCGGCGGAAGGTGCTGCCGACGCGCGGGGCGACCGATTCCAGCCAGCCTTCAGGCACTCCGTCGGCCTTGTCGCCGAGGGTTTCGGTCAGGCGCAGGGCGCGCAGGGCGTCGATGACGTCGGCGCTGAGCCAGGATTCCTGGAACAATCGGTGGGTGGCGCGGCCGGCGGCGCTGCGGGCGGCATCCAGCTCGGCGTCGAGCCCGGCGGCGTCCATGGCCGGCAAAGTCAGCGGCAGCATGGTGTCCTCGAACATCAACGAGGATTCCATGCTGTTGAGCACGCGTCGCAGGCCGTCGCGATCGTCTTCGGACAAGCCGGCACGGAGCAGGAGGCGGGTCTTCAACTCGTTGCCCACCGGGTGGTTGACGCCGGAAAAAACGGCGTGCCAGTCGATGGTCTCACCGAGCCTCTCGTCCACCTGGGCGCGGGTGATGCGGAGGATTTCGCGGGTGCGCGGCGCGTCGTCGCGCTGCTTCCACGGCTCCAGGACCTCGAACAAGGCGTCGCGGTCTTCCGGGTCGTCGATGTCGATGAACTCCGGCGAATACAGCACGGTGATCGACCGCCGCACATCATCGGTCTCGTGTTCCAGCAGGCCGGCGGTGAGTTTGAGCGCCAGTTCGGGATCGGCGTTGTTGAAGTTCGCGTGGCGGATGAGGTCGTGCCAGAACTCGGTGCCGCCGAGGCCGACGCGCCCTTCCTTGACCAGATACAACTTCACCGCCAGGGCGTCGTCGCGATCGAGGTGGTCCAGCTCGTGCACGTCGCGCAGGTCGTCCAACACTTCCGGCTTTTCGATGGTGTCAGGGTCCAGGTGTTGCAGCACCAGCTCCGACAGCGGTTGGTTGAGTGCGTCCAGTTCCTCGGCGGCGCGGCGCAGGCGGGCGATGTTGAGGATCAATTCGGCGCGGAACGGCTCGGTCTCGACGGTGAAGTTGAAGTCGTCGCTGCGCTCGGCCATTTTCGCCAGCAGGTCGGCGCGGCCGATGCGGGCGAGCTGGGTGGCGATTTCCACCGTGATCGATACCGAGGCGCGATCCAGCGGGCGTCCGGCGCGCTGGTCGAAGATGGCGTAGAGCGCGTCGCCGTCATAGGGGTCCGGGGTGATGAACTCGGCGATGATCTCGGCGGTGGCGAGTTGGTTTTCGTCGAACAACCCGCTTTCCGGCAGCTCGAGGTAGCTGATGGCATGGGGATCAAAGCGCGAGGCCGCCGCCGCCAGCGCACGGGCCAGCACGAAGCTTCGCAGGCGCTCCGGGTAGCGGTCGTCCTCGACCACATCCAGCACCAGCCGGTGGGCTTCGGCGCGCGAGTGCATCTCGTTGTAGAGCAGGTCGACCGCGCGGCTGAAGGTTTCGAGCTGCACCGGCAGGGGCATTTCGGGGTCGGAGGCGACCAGGATGTGGAGCTTGAAAATCTCCGGCGTGGAAAACAGGTTCTCCGGCTGGGCGAGCACGGCTTCGAGATCGCTCAAGCGGGGATCGTCGAGCGATTGCGGGTCGGCTTGCTCGAACCAATCCAAATTGCGCGCATCGGTCCAGTCGCGCACCGCCTGGTGGAACAGGTCGATCGCCATGCCCTGCTGGGTGAGCAGGGTGAAGCGTTGTTGCAAACGCTGGTAGGCTGCGGGGTTCTGCCGCACCTCGGGATTCTCCAGTTCCTCGCGCAGCAGGCGGGCCTCGTCATCGCGGCGACCGCTGGCGTTGAGCAGGTCGGCCAGCGTGGCCACGGTGGCGGCGCGATCGAATTCGCGTTCGTCGCCGTCGAGGGCCTGCTGCAGCTGGCGGATCGGGGCGTCGAGATCGCGGTCGAGCGTCAGCAGGATCAATCCCCACAGGCGGCGGATGGCCTGCGAGACGGCGTCGTTGGGCTGGGGTTCGGAGCCGAATGCCTCGACCTGTTCGAGGGCTTTTTCGCCGTCGCCTTGATCGATGTAGGCCAGGGCCAGCATCAGCTGGCGCTGGCGGCGCTGCTGCTGGGTCACCGGCTCGAGGGCCTCGTTCATGGCGATCAGCAGTTGCTGGAGGTTTTCGCTGTGGTTGGGCGCCAGCCGCACGCCGTTGGGGCTGACGGCGGTGGACCATTCGCTGACGCCGCTCGGCAGCCAGCGGGCGGCATGGGCGAGGATGTCGAGAATGTGGAAGTATTCCTTCTGACGTCCTTCGCGGGCGGTCATGATGAGCGCCTGCTGGACCCGATCGATCTGGCCCAGATAGGGTATGACGATGTGATCCGCCTCGGGTTCCACACCGACGCGGGTGCGCAGTTGCTGCCACTGCGGCCACCAGCGGTCGCTGCGCTCCCAGTGGGCCGCGAGGCCGCCCTCGATGGCGGCGGCTTTCCGCAGGTCTTCGATCTGCCAGTTGGCCTCGGCGCCGGCGATCACCGATTCCGGCAGGGCGGCCAGGCGTTCGGCCAGTTCGGCGGCCTGTTCGCGCTGGTCCAGTTGCAACAGGATCAGCAGACCGCGCAGCAGGCCGTCGGCCTCGCGCGGGGCGTCCTCGCCGTCGGCGGTGAGTTGGCCGTAGATTTCAACCGCGTCGTTGTAGCGGCGCTGGGATTCCAGCGCCTCCCCAAGGGCGAGTTTGAGGGCGGGGGCGGCCTTGGCCGGGATGTCGTCCTCGGCCAGAAACTGGCGCAGGATTTCCTCCTGGCGGGAGAAATCCTCGGCCCGGCGGGCGTGCATGGCGGCGGCGAAGCCGATTTCGTAGCGGTGCATGTTGCCCACCGGCAGGTGGCGGCCCAGTTCGAGCAGTTTGGGCAGCAGCGGCTGGCGCAGGATGGGGCGGCCGCTGCCCTCGGCCTGCTCGGTGGCCTTGGTCAGGGCGGCGAGCACGCCGGCGAACTCGGGCGAGGGCGTCGATTCGGTCAGGTAACGCAGGGCCAGCTGGATATAGGCCCGGTGGTCCTCGGCGACGTGCAGGGCTTCGAGTTGCTCAAGCACCTGATCGTCCTGGTCGAGGTCCGGTCCCGCGCCGGGACCCCCGCGGCGGCGGTGTTGTTGCACGAACTCCGCCAACTCGGCCTGGATGAGTTCGGCATCCGCCGCTGTCAGCTCGGTCGCATCGGCATCGGTAGCGGCCGGGGCGTCGGGGTCGGCAGCACGCTCTTGATTCGCGTTCGATCCGGCCCGTTCGTCTCCCGGTTCGGCGTTGGCCAACGGGGTCAGGCCTGCGAGGATGAGCCAGGCGGATGCCGCGAGGCCTGCGAGAGCCGGGCCGGGGA